>DZCT01000005.1 GCA_022736535.1 Desulfatirhabdium butyrativorans
CGGCGGTCCCTTTGAGGAAATGAAAGATGCGCCGATTCTTTCCGGAATTTTTACAGAAAAAGGCATCAAGCGTTTAGATCAGTTCATGATGAATATCGGCTTTATGACCAAATACAAACTCTCCGTCAAAATCCCGAAAGTGCGCCCTGCGGGCATCCCGAAGCGCGATCTGTATTTAGTCCGGGCTTATGAATACCCGGAGGAATGGGAAAAACTGAGCGATGAAGAAAAACAGAGCCGATTGCTTATCCTGCGTCTCGAACTGCGAACAATGGGCGAGGCAGAAGAAGATATGATTGTCTTTTCCTTCTGGCCCGATGTGATTATGATCAAAGAAATCGGAGACCCCATGACGGTTGCCCGCTTTCTGGGATTGGGCAGAAAAGACCTCTGCGCCCGCATCATCATGGCGCAGGGCAGGCAGAACACCAATTATGCCATCAATCTTTACGCGTGCCATCCCTTTTTTATCGAGGGCTTTTCCACCATGACCAACGGGGAAAACACGGCGTTCATTCCCATCAGGGAATATTTGGAGTCAAGAGGCTTTCACGGCTACATGGGCTATCAGTCCGACTCGGAAGTTTTCACACATATTCTGCATTATGCTTATGAAAAACTGGGACTCGGCATTGAGTGGTACAAGCATGTGATTACCCCGCTTCAGGATGAAAATATTGAAAGCCATCCGAATGCGATATTTTTAAAACAGTTGAAACATTCGTGCAGACGCCTGATGATTGACGGTCCCAACTGTGTGATCGGAAGCCTGCCGGATCACAGCCTTTTTATGGTACAGGATCGGAAAAAACTTCGCCCCGGCGTCGTGGGCGGCAGACCCGGCATGTTTGCCTTTTCTTCGGAAATCTGCGGCTTGGATGCCGTGATTCCGGAGCGTGACAAAAGCAAAGATTTTCAACCCATGCACTTGGATACGGTCATTGTGGGACCGGATCGTCAGGAGGTCAGAGTATGTCGTCAGACAGAAGCATTACCCCCTCTTCACTAAGCAGAAAAGACCTGCTGTGGCAGATTTTGTGGGACAAAGACAAATGCACGCTCTGCGGGAGCTGCACATCGGTCTGTCCGGTCAATGCCGTGGAACTCGGTGTGTTTCGCAAAAGAACGGTTGAAGTTCACAGCCTTGTGAACGGAGGGGCTGAAAAGTCTTCCTCGAATTACAGCATCTGTTACGGCATCCGCCAGAAAACCGATCCGGCTTACGCGTGCGTGGGATGCGCCATGTGCAGTCTGGTCTGTCCCAATGACGCGATCATGCCCTTTCGCGGAGACGAGGCTGACAAACTGCGCTATCACATTGACCGGGGCGGACAGCCCCGCCGCAGAGGCGGACGGCGCAATGTGCCGGGCGGCATTTTAGATCAGATCAAATTCATCCGAATTTCCATGCTCACAGACCCTGCGCTGGATGCGGGACGGCATGAATTTGAACTCAAAACCCTTTTGGGTCGTGTGCTGCCGCCGGAGGAAAATCTGAAATTCCTTGATGAAAACGGCTGGATTCCGCCCGTGCGGGAAATTTATCCGCTGATGATCGGTTCGATGTCCTTCGGCGCGCTGTCGCCCACCATGTGGGAAGGGCTTCAGATGGGCGTGTCATATCTCAATGAAGAACTCGGAATGCCGGTCCGGGTCTGCACCGGCGAGGGCGGATGTCCGCCACGGCTGCTGCGCTCCCGATTCCTGAAATACGTGATTCTTCAGATTGCCAGCGGCTATTTCGGCTGGGACGAAATCATTCACGCCATACCGGAGATGAAAGAAGACCCCTGCGCGATTGAAATCAAATACGGACAGGGCGCAAAACCCGGGGACGGCGGATTGCTCCTATGGCACAAAGTCAACAAGCTGATTGCCGCAATCCGGGGCGTGCCGCCGGGCATCAGTCTGCCGAGTCCGCCCACGCATCAGACCAAGTATTCCATTGAGGAAGCGGTGGCAAAGATGATTCAGTCCATGTATATGGCATGGGGATTCCGTGTGCCGGTTTATCCAAAGATTTCAGGTACGTCCACCGCGCTGGCGGTACTGAACAATCTCACCCGCAATCCTTACGCGGCAGGTCTTGCCATTGACGGCGAAGACGGCGGCACCGGCGCGGCTTACAATGTCTCCATGAATCACATGGGACATCCCATTGCGGGCAATATCCGGGACTGCTATCTGAATCTTGTGAATCTGGGAATGCAGAATGAAATACCCATATTTGCCGGGGGCGGCGTGGGAAAAAGCGGGAATCTCGCGGCAAATGCGGCTTCGCTCATCATGCTGGGCGCGAGCGGCGTTCAAATCGGAAAATACATCATGCAGGCTGCCGGCGGCTGTCTCGGGTCGGAAAGCGACCGATGCAATATCTGCAATATCGGACGCTGCCCTAAAGGCATCACCTCGCAGGATCCGAGGCTTTACCGCCGTCTGGATCCCGAACAGGTGGCGCAGCGCGTGGTGGATGTATTTCTGAGTTTTGACACGGAACTGAAAAAAATCGTTGCGCCGCTGGGACGCTCCACAGCCCTGCCCATCGGCATGTCGGACGCATTGGGCATCAGCGATTATCATGCTGCCGAGCGGCTTAAAATAAAATATGTGGTATGAAAAAGGGGTTAGGGGTTAGAGGTTAGAGGTTCGGGGTAAATCTGCCCCCTGACCTCTTACCTCTGACCCCTGACCCATAAGGAAACCGTATGATTGATGTGAAAGAAGCCGTAAAAATCGCCAACGATACGCTTGTAACACTTTTCCCCTCTGAAAAGCTGGCGGATTTGGAATTGGAAGAAGTTGAAATATCCGATGACGAGAAATACTGGTTTATCACTCTCGGATTTTCCGTACCCGAAGTAAAGAGCGGAAAAACAAATTCTCCGCTTTCAAGAATGCTGACAGAGAGAGAAAAGGAACATTCCCGTAAATATAAAATTTTCAGAATAAGTGCTGAAACCGGAAAAGTTCAGGCTATGAAAATCAGGGAAGTATGACTGATCCGGTTGAAAAGCTGATTGTCAAATACAGGAATAAGGGAATTCTTATTGATACGAATCTGCTGCTGATGTTGCTGGTAGGTTCGGTACGAGCTGATATGATTCCTAATTTCAAGAGAACAAGAGCTTATGCCAAAGAAGATTACGATACGCTTCGGAAACTGATCGGTTTTTTCAACAAGGTTGTGACAACGCCGAATGTCCTTACCGAAGTGAGTAATCTGTCAAACAGCTTGGAAGGAAAATATAAGTCTCAATTTTATAAGATTTTTTCGGATACAATCTCAATTCTTGAGGAACGACATATCGAAAGCAGGAAAGCAGTGTCCTTCAATGAGTTTGACAAATTCGGTTTGACAGATTCAATTATATTTCACATATCGAGAGGCAATTACTTATTGCTTACGGATGATTTTCGTTTGTCCCAATATATTCAATCCCTGAAGTTTGATGTGATTAATTTCAATCATATAAGGGTATTAAATTGGAACAGCAAAAGCTTCAGATTTTAGTCGTAAGGTGGGCATTTCATGCCCGCCTTACCCTATTCGGAGAACTCAATGGATAAAGAACAATACTATATAATTTCAGGTAAAAGAAACGGTGTCCGGGTTGACTCGCGTGTCTTGGAAGAAGAAATTCAGGACGCGGTGGAACGCGGACACCGATATTTGGAAGTCAGCGCCTTCGGACAGCACGGCATCGGCGGCAGGCTTTGGAAAGCAGACCGCCAGAAAGTGTATATGAAAATTGAAGGACACGCGGGACAGCGCGTCGGTTCGATGGGTTTTCCCAATACCGTCATTGACGTTATCGGTCCCGCTTCCGATGATGTGGGCTGGCTCAACGCGGGCGCGACCATAACGGTTCACGGGAATGCCGGAAACGGCGCGGCAAATGCCATGGCTCAGGGCAAAATTTACGTTGCCGGAAATCTCGGCGCCAGAGGCATGACCATGACCAAGCACAATCCCCGTTTTGCGCCCCCGGAATTGTGGGTGCTGGGCGGCGCGGGAGATTATTTCGGGGAATTTATGGCAGGCGGCATTGCGGTCATCTGCGGACACAAAGCCCAAAATCCGGAAAATGTTCTGGGATATCGTCCGCTTGTGGGAATGGTGGGCGGCAAGGTGTTTTTCCGGGGTTCTCACAGCGGATTCAGTCAGACCGATGCAAAGCTGATTCCGATTTCAGATGAGGAATGGCACTGGCTTTCGGATCATCTGAAAATCTTTCTGGAGAATATCCGCCGCCCCGATCTGTTTGAGAGATTTTCAGACCTGCATCAGTGGCAGTTGCTCGTTTCACGCCCTCCTGCGGAAAGGGTTTCAAAAAGATACCGTTCCATGTCTTCTTTCCGCAAGGAGGTCTGGGACAAGGAACTCGGCAAAGGCGGCTTGATCGGCGACCTCACCGACATGGACATGCGGCAGATTCCGGTCATTCCCACCGGCAATCTGCGGCGGTTTGTGCCGGTCTGGGAAAACCGCAAATATCTCGCGCCCTGCGAAGCCGCGTGTCCCACCGGCATTCCGGTGCATGAACGCTGGCGCCTCATTCGTGAAGGCAGATTGGACGAGGCGGTGGACATGGCCCTTGCCTACACGCCTTTTCCGGCAACGGTCTGCGGCTATCTTTGTCCCAATCTCTGTATGCAGTCATGCACCCGGCAATCTGCGACCATGATCCCGGTGGACATCACAAAGTTAGGAAAAGCGAGCATTGCCGCGGGGATTCCCGCGCTTCCGCCGGAAAGCGGCAGGCGTATTGCTGTTATCGGCGGCGGGCCTGCGGGCATTTCGGTTGCGTGGCAGTTGCGCCGGAGCGGACACGAGGCGGTTATCTATGATACGGCAAAAACGCTCGGCGGAAAAATCATGTCCGTGATCCCCAATACCCGCATTCCCGAAGACGTGCTTTCAAAGGAACTGGAGCGGGTGCAGAAAGTCATTCCGCATGTTCATCTTCAGCAGCGTCTGGAAAAAGAAGACATCGAACAACTGAAAGCGGATTTTGATTTTATCGTGATTGCCGCGGGCGCGCAGAAGCCGAGGGTTCTGCCGATTCCGGGAAAAGAACGGCTGATTTCCGCGCTGGATTTTCTGCTTCAGGCAAAAGCCGGTACCGCCAAGCCCGGAAAGCGGGTGGTCATTATCGGCGCGGGAAACGTGGGCTGCGATGTGGCGACTGAAGCGAGTCGGCTCGGTTCGGAAGACATTTTGCTCTTAGATATTCAGGAGCCTCTGTCTTTCGGCAAAGAAAGGGAAGCGGCTGAGGCAATCGGCGCAAAATTCCGCTGGCCCGTGTTTACCAAAGAAATCACGGAACAGGGCGTAAAATTGGACACCGGCGAAATTATTCCTGCGGATACGGTGATTATCTCGGTCGGAGATGCGCCGGACTTGGATTTTATGCCGGAAAACGTGGCAACCGAGCGCGGTTATATTAAAGTCAACGAATACTTTCAGACCGGAGATTATAAGATTTTTGCTATCGGCGATGCGGTAAAACCGGGGCTGCTCACAGACGCCATCGGCGCGGGCAGAAAAGCCGCGCAGACAATCAACGACATTTTCAAAAGCGGCAGAACCAAAGACTTGCGCCGAAGCATCATAGACCGAAAACGGGTGACGCTGGAATATTTTGATCCCCGGATCACGCAATTCAGGGATTTGGATGACTGCGGTTCACAGTGTTCTTCCTGCGGCGCGTGCCGGGATTGCGGTTTATGTGTGAACATCTGTCCGCAGGCGGCGATCAGCAAACAGGACAAGGGAAACGGGAGTTATGAATACGTCGTGAATGCCGACCGGTGTATCGGCTGCGGATTCTGCGCGCAGGCTTGTCCCTGCGGCGTGTGGAATCTTGTGGAAAACGAGCCGCTGGATTAAGCGTTATTAGCCACAGACACACGCAGACATACACAGACAGAAATCTGAAAATTGTTTTACTCTCTGTCTGTGTGCGTCTGTGTATGTCTGTGTGTGTCTGTGGCAAAAAAAATAATAAGGAGTCATCAAAATGGGAACGGACAATCTTGTTTTTTTAGAAATTTTAGAATGGTTTGATGAAACGGGCAAGGAGATTGTCCGCCGCCTCCCGGAAAAAGGCTCCGGCGAGATCAAATTCGGCGCGCAGCTCATTATTCGGGAAAGTCAAGCCGGTATCTTTTTTTATCAGGGAAAAGCTGTGGGCGCATTCGGTCCCGGACAGCACACGCTCAAAACCGAGAATATTCCCCTGCTGACCAAAATCCTCAGTCTGCCCTGGGGATTCAGGAGTCCTCTGCGCGCTGAAGTTTACTTCGTCAATCTGAAAGTCTTTACCAATCTGAAATGGGGTACGCGGGACCCGGTGGCATTCAAAGATTCCGAACTGGGATTGGTCCGGCTTCGGGCTTTCGGCGTTTTTAACCTGCGGATATTTCAGCCGGTTCTGTTCATCAACAGTCTGGTCGGCACGCAGGGCATTTACACCACCGCCGAAGTCGAGGAATATCTCAGTCAGGTGATTGTCTCACGCTTCAATGACTACATAGGAGAAAGCCTTGATTCGATTCTGAATCTTCCGTCAAAATATGATGATCTCTCCAAAGGTCTCAGCAAACGCCTGAGAGAGGATTTCAGCCGCTTCGGGATTGATCTGACGAATCTGTATATCAATGCGGTCACGCCGCCCCCCGAAGTTCAGAAGGCGATTGACGACCGCAGCCGCATGGGGGTTTTCGGCGATGATACGGACAGGCTGATGCGGATGAAAATGGCCATGGCATTGGAAAAAGCTTCGGAATCCGGAGGCGGGGGCGAGGCAATGGGCGCGGGACTCGGCTTAATGCTGCCTGCCATGTTCGGGCAATATCTCTCCGGCGCTGAGAAGCAGGCGCAAAAGAGCGAGCCGGAAAACGTAGGTTGGGGTGAGGTACGAACCCCAACAGGCGAAAATGCGGTCAAATGCCCGGAATGCCGGAATCCGGTTCCTGAGTACGCAAAATTCTGTCCGCATTGCGGGCATCAGCAAGTCATTTTCCGGCGATGTGCGAATTGCGGGAAAAATCTGACGCCCAACGCAAAATTCTGTTCCCGCTGCGGTCATTCCGCGGAAGAAAAGCCCTCGCCCCGATGCTGCCCCAAATGCGGCGCAAAAAATCTTTCCGATTCGCTTTACTGCAATCAGTGCGGAGAAAAGCTTCAGATTTGACAACTTTTGAAAAGTTGTCAAATCTCGGATTTCACCGGTTCTGCGCCGTTATCGCTGTTTACTTATTCTTCACAAGATTTGCCGCAGCTTCAAATTTTTTGCTTATCGCCGCCGTCATATCAGCGGCGGCTTCCAACAACTCGCTGACTTCAGAGAGTTTTTCAGCATTTGCCCTTTGCGCCCAGCTTTTATAGGTTTCCGCGTGATCATCGTTATGTCTCACCCAATGCTCAAGGATTTTGACTAATTTTTCTTCAAATGACAGGCTGCTCTGTATTTCATGGTGGTGATCGTGGTCGTGATCGTGGTTATGGTCATGATCGTGATGATGATGGTCGTGGTCGTGGTGATGGCTCATGGTAATTTCTCCTTATCTGTTTTTTTATACCGCATGAATCCTGCAAACGGATCATTAACATTTTTGATAGGATGTTTCAAGAAAGAAAATTTGACAATTTTTTTCCCACAGAGACCACAGAGGGTTTCCCACAGAGATTAAAAAAACTCTGTGTCCTCTGTGGGCTTTTTCTCTCTGTGTCCTCTGTGGGAAAAAAATTGCGCCTCTGAGAGAAACGCTGCGGTCAGACAAAAACCCTTGCGTTTTTAAACGCCTCGTACTGCCGAATCTGATTTTCGGAAACAGAGGGAGATGTCATTTTAATGATGTCCTCCAAATGCTTGTGACTGATTTTGACTCTCTCTTTCAACGCGGCTCTGGATGCCTCATTCACCATGAATTTAATGTCGCTTGAGACATAATTTTCAGTTAAAGCCGCCAATTTTTTCAGATCAATGTCGTTATCCGCGGGGCGGTCTTTTAAATAGAGCCGGAACAGCTCCGCTCTCGCCTCAGGATCAGGCGGCGGCACATAAATCACTTTGTCCATTCTGCCGGTTCTCAGAATCGCGGGATCAATTCTTTCCGGGCGGTTGGTCGCTGCAATGATAAAAATGCCCTGTTCATGGCATTCAGTCATCTGCGCCAAAAATTCATTCACTTCCGAAGCGTAACTGTGATACAAATTTCCCTGTCTGCTGGGCAGAATCGCATCCACCTCGTCAATAAAGATAATTGTCGGCGACTTTTCTCTTGCCTGCTTGAAAAGCTGTCCGATCTTCTCCTGCGTCCCGTGAACATAAATGCTGGCAAGGTCTGAGGGCTTGACCTGAATAAAATGATACGAGACTTCTTCTGCAAATTTCTGTGAGATAAAAGTTTTTCCGCAGCCCGGAGGCCCGTAGAGCAGCATTCCGTTGGGAACCGTCACTTTGTATGCCTCATAAAGCGTTTTGTCCTTCAGGGGCATAATAATGTCATGGATAAGAGTCTCTTTGATGTCCTTCATTCCCGCAACATCTTCAAAACCTTTGCTTTTTTTCTTTTCCTCCGAAGGAGCGGGCTTTTCAGTCAGAGATTTTTCAGCGAGAGGCGTGAGATATTTTTCCGTATCCGGGCGGATTTCAATGAGCCTGTTTTCCGCGTTCAGCGCAAAGAGAAATTCCGCCGCGCTGCTGTATCGGTATTCAAGTCCTGTTGAAACGGCTTTCAGGATCACAGAATCTAAATAACTGCTGCAATTTTCATTATAAAATGAGGGACTCGGCGGCGGCGTTTTTCTCACTTCATATATTCTTGTGATAATATCTTCAAGGCTGCCGGATAAATTGTCAAAGTCATATTTCCAGGGAAATTCACCCGAAATCATTCGGTAAAATATGACTCCCGATGAAAAAATATCGCTGGCAGGAATACAGACATCCCAGAAACATTCGAGCGCGACATAGTTGAGTGCCTCAATCGCCGTATTTTCCGAAACCTGATTTTCACGCCGCTCAATTCTTGCCCGAAGCCTGCCATCTTTATATGAAATCATAACATGATCGGGCAGCAAATTCAGATGCTTTTCACGCTTTGATTTCCATGAGCCGTTCTGAAATTTTTCATGTGCAGGCTTCAGGCTTTCCAATATGTCTGTCTGAACGGACAATGCCTCGTCAAGAGACAGTCTTTTTTTCCGCGCCAGCAACTGCGCCAGAGATTCTTCCGGTGTTTTATCCATCTTGCTTTCAGTATGGTTTTATATTTTTTGCCACGAATGAACACAAATTTATCACGAATATCCGGAGTGCGAAAATGAAATTTTCGCACAGTGCTGTTCTGTCATTCCGAACGAAGTGAGGAATCTTAGCCAATCTTATACCAATCTTATTAAAATCGGTCGGCTCGTTTTGCTCGAAATGACAGAAAAGTTCAGAAAGAGATTCTTCGCTCCGCTCAGAATGACACGGTGGGCGCTCAGAATGACACGGTGGGCGCTCAGAATGACACCTCTGACCCCGCACCCCTGACCCCGAACCTCACTTAAAATCATAAGCAAGCTTTATCCAGCCTTCCCGCCCGGGCTGGGGATAGTCATTCGGGTACATAAGAAAACCCGAGGGATAGCTCACATCCGCATCGAAGAGATTTCTGATGCCTGTCTGCAATGTAAGCCCTTTTATAAAAAGATTTTTTACCGTGCCTGAAATGTCAAGCGTATCCCGACCTCTTTCCCTGTCGGAAGTCGCGAGCAGAGAGCGATTGTATTTGTCAACATGGCGATATTGGAGCGATACGCTCCAATCCCGGCGGGGACTGTAAACAAGCCCTGCATTTCCCAGCCATCTGCCGGTGGCTTTGATTTTGTCGCCCGTATCTCTGTCTTCTACATCCGAATAGGAAAGATTGGCATCTAACAAAAGAAAATGCCTGATTTTCCATGTCAGTTCCACTTCCGCGCCTTTAGCCTCCGCACCCGCGACATTTCTGTACAGCGCGCTGCCTTTCTGAATAATCAGATCATCGAGCTCGGAGTGAAACGCCGTGAATCCCGCTCGGAATGCCTCATTTTTATAGATATATCCGATTTCATAAGTTTTCACAGTTTCAGAACTCATATTGGAATTTCCCTCAACCGAAGGATTGTTTTTCGAGTACATTTCGACAAAAGCAGGCGGCCGAAATGCCTCCGCATACTGCGCCTTGAAAATATGGCGTTCCGAAAGCCGGAACACACCGGCGATTCTCGGCGTAAGACTGTCTCCCGCGTCGTCATAGCTGTCATATCTAAGCCCTGCGGTAAAGGCAAGCCGCTCGGTCAGGTCAAACTGATCCTGAATGAACATGCTGAAAATATTCCGGCTTTTGCCATCCTCAATCCAGTTGGCTTCCCCGACAAAACGCTGCATCTCCGAAAGCGGCTCGCCTGTCAGCATATCATAATTCAAATCCGCATAAGCATTTCTTATCTTTGCATATTCATACTCACACCCGAACAGCAGCGTGTGATGTCTCCATTCTTTAAATTGAAAATCCACGCCCCCGTACATGCTCTGTTCTCTGTAATACGGCGCAATGATCATGCCGTCTTCATATACGGCAAAACCCGGCGGATACATATAGAGTTTGTCCACATTCCAGACGTAGCGGGTCCAGCCTATACGGAATTTGGGCTGGAGAAATGTCAGTATTTCCGGCTTCCATCTTGCTTCTGCCATAGAGAAATCTTCTTTATAAACCATCCGGTCATTGGACGGCGGCAGAATGACCATTTCGCCGAAATAATCTCCGTGATCGTGGGAAACCCACTGCGCCAGAACTGAAAAATCCTTATACTCCAGATTCAGCAGGGTATCCATCTGCCTGCGGCTGTCGTTTATCGGTCCCGGGGCTTCGGAAATGTCTGCCATGCCCATTGTATAGAGATAATCGGAGTCGGCTGTCGCACCTGAACGTCCCCGTTCCCATCCGGCGGCATTCAGGCTGATCTTGAAATCCTGCTCCGGGAGCGCGTATGAGCAGATGCCTCCGCCTGTGTACACGTCAAATCTGGCGTAACGCCCGAATATCCGGTTTTCCGAAGTCCGAGTCACCACATTGATCAGACCGGTGTATGCGCCTTTTCCGTAGAGTGCGGCACCGGGTCCCCGGATAAATTCTATCCGTTCCACCTGTTCAACGGGAATGGAATACACGGGTTCAGCTTCGGCCGTGTAAGTACTGTTTACGGGAACATTGTTCAGCATGATTTTAACTTTTCCGACGGCAATCACATTGCCGATGCCCCGCACCGTGAGCTGAAGCGAGCCGTTTGCGGTTACGGATGTATCCAAACCCGGAATCAGGGTGAGCGCGTCCCAGACCGTATGGATTCCCCGTTCTTCCAGTTCCGAGCCTTGAAGGACAGTGACAATGCCGGGCGCCAGATCCGCGTCCATTTCGGTTTTTGTCGCAATGTCGGTTAAAACAATCGCTTCCGCCCGAATCCATTTAAGTTCCTGTTCAAGCGCGGGGTCAAAGTCTTTTTCTTTTGAGCCGTATTCTTCCCCGCAAAAAACGGGTGATACAGCCGCCATCGTAAAAAACAATAAAGACAAAATCGAAATCACTGTTTTCATGACGTTCCTCCTTAACAATTCAAACAGATGTTTCCCACAGAGTTCACAGAGAAAAAAAGCCCACAGAGACCACAGAGTTTTAAAATCCTCTGTGTCCTCTGTGGTTTTTTCCAACTCTGTGGTCTCTGTGGGAAACAAATCTGCATCAATTATCAATCAGTTTCAATATAGCGCGAGATGTATATTCTCCCACGTCCGCCATTGCGTCTGTGGGCGCAAATCTCAGTGCATTGCCTGAAAAAGGCAGGTCACAGAAGCCGGAAAATCTTCGTCAGCTTTGTAAAATATGTAACACAGCGCAATTTTGGGCACCGGGTAAATCACAAAAGAAAAATCTCCGCTGATATTTGCGGGAGATATTTGTCCCCCGAATTGCTTCATGATTTGCGCCGAAGCGTTTTCGATGCGCTCGACATGCGGCGTCAGAATATGCTCGGTATGCGTGGCAAACGCGCCGGTATAGGGCATACTGTTCGGAAAATCTTTGAAAGATTTTAAGGGTTCCAGAACGCAGGGTTCAGGCTGAACATGCAGCGCGTAGAGAGAAATGAGAATGCCCGAAACGCCGGTCTGCTTTTCCGCTCCGAGAAAAATTCCCTCCGGCTGAATCCGGCATTTTTCTCCGAATGCCTTGAAGATAAAGGTCTCTCCTTCCCGCGTCGCGGGCAGCGCATCTGCCAGATTTTCCGGCAGATTTCCGTAAAGCTTTTCAAGATTGTCCTGAACGATTTTTGCGTAATTGTCAGTCACGATGTTCTCCTTTTTCAAAATTGAAGTTCAGGGTGAATGTCTTAACCGCGGAATCAAACCGGCAATTTGTCATATCAGGGTGGGTACAACGGTTCGGAGGAACTGCCTGTCATCTTCATCTATCCGCGTCAAGCCTTCTATCAGCAGTTGCATAAAATCGCCGATTTCCGAAGCTTCCATATCTTCAGGCGGAAGCCCCGAAAGATATTTGAAACGCCCCTCTTTCTGTTTCAACAACTCAAAAAACGCTTCTTTGCCGGACTTTGTGCTGTACCGCACATTAATCAGTTTTCCTTCCCTGAAAGAAAGATACGCGGCGGTTCGTGGCAGTTTCAGGGTCAGCACGCCGGTTTTCTGCCCCATATTGAATGCCTGAAACAAGTCCGCAGGCGGCATTTCGGAAAGCTTGCCGGTAATTCCGGAGGCAAATTCCTCACATCGGGCAAGATTGATTTCGGCTGTGCGCTGAATCAGCAGATGGATGAAGTTCATCTGAAGCGATTGAAATTTATCCAAAACTTTTCTCAGATGATCGGTATGAATCCGTAGCACGGCAGTGTCTTCCCTCACTTTTATGCTTGCGCCCACGGGCAAACCGCTGAAAAGACTCATCTCGCCGAAAACTTCTCCGCGCCCCATGGATGCAATGCTCATGCCGTCATCATTGAGAACATCCACCCGACCGCTGATGATGATGAAAAGATTTTTTCCCGCATCCCCTTTTTTCAGAATAAAATCTCCTTCGGCAAATCGGTCAACCCGTAAAAAAGAGACAATTTCCCGGATATTTTCCGGATCAAGCCCGTCAAAAATCGAAAAACGGCTCAACAAATCCACCAGCGCGTCGGTGTAATTGTCGTATTTTTTCATGCCGGCGAGCTTGTCCCGAAAGCGGATAATGCCTTTGCAGCCGCTGCATGTGAATACGGTTTCAGACTCGCTTCTCTGATACCCGGCAAGAATTTTTCTCAGGTCTTTCACCAGAATCAGGCAGGGGACTTTATTGTGGGGTCTTAAAAAGACATTGCCGGAGAGTTGAAATTCATCTCCTTTTTCATAAAGGGGACAATTGTTATTTTCGATAATTTCAAATACCGGTGCCGGGTTTTCCTGAGATTCGGATTGAAATTCGGACTGAAATTCGGATTGAAATTCGGGCGGATAAAGGCCAAACACATGCCGGCATTTTGAACAGCGGAACCGTGTCCCCTCTGTCAGAAGAACCTCATCGGAAAGGCGAAAATTTGCGCCGCATTTTTCACAGGTTACATTCATGATGTCTTGACCGGGGGGGGTTCGGGGCACACCCCTGACCTCTGACCCCGAACCCCTCACCCCTTCTCCAATTCTACTGAAACGATTTTGGAAATCCCTTTTTTTTCCATGGTGACGCCGAAGAGCATGTCGGCAAATTCCATGCTTTTCCGTTTGTGGGTAATCATGATGATCTGCGATTTTTCACCGATAATTTTAAGGAGTTCGTTAAAGCGGAACACATTTGCCTCATCCAACGGCGCGTCAATTTCATCCATAATACAGAACGCGGCGGGTTTAATCAAGAAAATAGAAAAAACAAAGGCAATCGCGGAAAGGGCTTTTTCGCCGCCCGAAAGCAGACTCAGCCGGGTCAGCTTTTTCCCCGGCGGGTGCACCATAAATTCAACGCCGGTTTCAAGGGGTTTGTTCGGCTCTGTGAGTTCAAGCTTTGCGGAGCCGCCGTTAAACAGGCGGGGAAAGACCTCGCCGAGTTTTTCATTCACCTGCTCGAAAATGATGAGAAAGCGTTCCTGTGTGATCTTATTGATTTTCTTGATGACTTTCTGAAGTTCGACGATTGCCTTCACTAAATCGTCGCGCTGCGCTGCGAGAAAATCAAAGCGGGTTTTCAATTCCTCATATTCCTCTATCGCGCTGAGATTCACATCGCCGATGCCGGAAAGTTGCTGGCGGTATTCGGCAAGCGTGCTTTCCATTTTGTCAACAGACATTGGCAGGTTGTCTCTGCCTGAAAGTTCCACACGAAATGCGCTCAGGGGTTTATGATAGCGTTCCTCGACCTGAGCCGAGATATTTTCCCGCTTCAACTGGCGCTGGGACTGCTCCAGTTCCATGACCCGGATTTTCTGCAAGGTCTCTTCCCGTTGCGTTTTGATGTCCGAGATGGATGTGTCGCTTTCCTGCAAGGTCGCGTCAAGGCTCTGAAAATCCGTTTCATTGAGTTCCAATGATTTTTCAAGGCTTTTCATGCTCTCGTACATTGCCGAAAGCGTCTGTTCATATTCCGAAATTTTTTGTTTCGATACGGTCAGTTTCTGCTCTTTCATGGCAATGTCGCGAGACAACTGCTCAAGCCGGGTGATGCCGTCTTCCCGGAACTGCTTCAGTCGCCGGAGCGAATTTGCGCTGTTTTCGAGCCGGGCATTGAGGGCAGTCTGCTCAAGCTTGAGATCAAGCATCTGCTGATTGTAAGTTTCCATTTCAGCAGACACCGCGGCGATTTTCTCCGTTGTTTCCGCCACGCGAGTCTGTGCGGTTTTGATCTCATTTTCGACTTCAGCCAGCACCTTGTTGTATTTTTCGATTTCCTCTTCAACGCCGCTTTCTTCATCCTGAAGCTGTTCCAGTTCCCCGCGAGCCACGTCAAGATGGCGGCGTGCGTGCTTCAGTTCTTCGCTGACTTTGTACAAAGCCTTTTCCGCTTCGGTTTCATCGTAAGTCGCCTGATTCCGCTGTTCCGTGAGTTGCTGAAGCTCGTTTTCGAGTTCCCGGGTTTCAGATTCCAAGTCTTTCTGTTTCTCCCGCTCGGTCTCCAATTTCTCTTCAAGACTCGCAATCTGGCGATGCAGTTCTTTGACTTCCTGCTTTTTGGCAAGAATGCCGGAGAGATTTTCTTTGCTGCCGCCGATCATAATGCCCTGCGGAGAAATCATATCTCCCGCTTTTGTCACAAAAGTTCCGGAAGCGCCGTTCCGGCGGTGAGCTGCAAGTGCCTGCTCCATGTTTTCGGCAAGAAATATATTTCCCAGCATTGTTTCCGCGACAGACTCAAACCCGGGCTTCACGGAAATATGATTTAACATGCGATTGGCGCTTATCTCCCGACTCACAGCCGACTTTTTCACACCTGCAACCTGCTCCCTGCAACCTGCCCCCTGAAACCTGCCCCCTGAAACCGGCACAAACCCGCTTCTGCCCGCGCCCTGCGCCTGAAGATAATTGACGGCTTCAACGCCGGTCGCCTGATCCCTGACAAGAATATATTGCAAGGCTTCGCCGAGAACCGCCTCCGCCGCGCTTTCAAACCCGGGCTCCGGGTCCAGAATATCCGCCAAAAGCGCAATCACGGTATTCCGATTCAGCGCGCCTTCGCCGCCTTCTTTTTCTTTCAGGCTCATAACCGCCTTGACGCCGCCCTTGTACCAGTCAAAATTATCCTCCATTTTTTTTAATGCCGCATACTTGGATTTTGTCTTGCTTCGCTCAAAATCCAAAGACTGCACCGATTTCACCTGAGTGCCGAGGGCTTTGCTTTTCTCATCAAGCGCGGTCCGCGCTTTGCTGATTTCCGCATTGACTTCCTCGATTTCCTGTCGGCATAACTCCAATTCCTCACGAGCCTTGCTTTCCCGGCTTTCCCCGTCCGCTACATTTTTTTTGGCGACTGCCGCTTCTTCATCGGCTCTTTTCAACCGTCTTTTCAGGCTTTCTTTGTTATTTGCGGCATTCTGATGAATGTTTTTATATTTTGCCTCCTGCGCGACCAGATTCATCAGATTGCTTTTGCACGCGTCAAGCTCCAGATTCATATTTGCCAGCCGGTCTCTGGTATTTTCCGAATCCCGGCGCTCTTTGTCTGTCGCAGATTTGATGTCTTCTATTTTTCTTTCCAACTCAAGATGTTCCGCTTCAACTTCCGCAATCTCGGACATCATCAGTTTGTTTTTTTCTTCCAAATCCTTATGCGCCGCGCTCAGTTCGACGGTTTCTTTATTCAATCTTTCCGAATCAGTACGCAGATGAGCAATATCATTTTCCAATTTGTCTATATCGCGCTGGGTTTTGAATTTGTCGGCTTTCTGTACGGAAATCTCCTGATTTTTCTGCCATCGTTTCAGTTTAATATCTTCCACAGCCGCGTCTAACTGCTTCATTTTGGACACATGCTGAAGATCGGCGTCTCTGAGTTCTCTGAGCAGCGCCGATGTTTCCTCAATCTGCCGGGTATAGTCATCATAATGATGCAGACTGACCCGTACATCCAATTCTCTTATATCTTCCTGATATTTTTTATATTTTTCAGCTTTTTTCGCCTGACGCTTCACACTGTTCATCTGGCGCTCGACTTCGGTGATAATATCTTTCACGCGCAGGAGATTCTGGTCTGTTGCCTCAATTTTGCGGAGCGCCTCGGTTTTGCGCTGTTTGTATCGGGTAATGCCCGCGGCTTCTTCGATGAAAAAACGCCGTTCTTCGGGTCCCGCATCGGTAATCGCGCCGATATTGCCCTGCTGAATCACCGAATAAGACCTGGCACCCATGCCGCTTCCCAGAAAAATATTGGTAATATCCTTGAGACGGCAGGGATGTTTGTTGATGAGATACAGGCTTTCGCCGGAGCGGAACAGCCGCCGCGTGACCATGATTTCCGTATAATCTTTAAATTCCTCGGGACCGCTGCCGTTGTCATTGGAGAGGATCAACGAGACTTCCGCCATGTTCAGAGGCGGCTTTCCGTTTGTACCGGCAAAAATCACGTCTTCCATTGCTTTTCCGCGCAACTGCTTGACGCTCTGTTCTCCCATTGCCCAGCGCAGCGCGTCAACGATGTTGCTTTTGCCGCAGCCGTTGGGTCCCACAATCGCGGAAATGCCGGGCGGAAATTCAATATCGGATTTTTCGCTGAAGGATTTGAATCCGGTGATTTCTAATTTTTTCAATTTCATACTTGATTTTAGCGGGGTAAGAGGTAAGGGGCAAGAGGTAAGGGGGCTACTCTGACCGCTTACCTCTACCCTTGACCTCTCCTTGACAGAGTGGGCATTTCATGTCCACCATAGGAGAGATAAGCATGATGGGCATGAAATGCCTGCCATAGAAATTGGCTGTGAACTAACGGGGAGAGAGCGTAATGGGATTCGGACTCGTCTCTTCCTCGTTGTCCCAATAGCGATATATCACCTTCGCGGAAATCTGCTTCTGACCGACTGTGCCGGAAGGCACTTTCACCGTATAGGTAAAATCAACCGGGCTTGCAGGCGGCGTGAGCCATGCCAGTTCCAATGTGTCGCCGTTCTGTTTTGCAATAGGAGGTTTGTCGTCCCCGCCTGCGGAATCATAAGTCCAGCCCGCCGGCAGAGAAATGATAAGCCCCAGCGCGGTCAGGTTGCCGGAATACTGAATCTGATTGCTAACGGTCAGCGCCGCGCCTGCGGTATAGCCCTCCGCGCTGTGCGCCATGCTCACATCGCCCGGATTCAGAACAATATTTGTCATTTCAACCGCTTCGGGATTCCAGCCCGCCAATCCGCTCCATGAAGTTGTGCTGTAAAAGAGATAAAGCCCGTTTGCGCCGAAATCCACTATCAGTTTTTCCTGCCATGCTGCCATACCGTCCGGGTTCCAGCCTGCAAGACCTGTCCATGATGTGCCGTCAAAAAAGTAAAAGCCGTTTGTCCCGAAATCCGCCGCCAGACCCTCGCGCCAGGGTACGATGTTTTCTGTCTTCCATCTCACAAGACCGTTCCATTCGATTCCGTCATACTGCCACAGACCGTATTCGCCGAAACTTCCCAAAAGTTTGCTTCCGTTGGCGACCATTTTGTCGGGATTGAGCGGCGCGATCTGACTCCATGAAACGCCGTTGTAAACCCACAGCCCGTTATCGCCGAAATCCGCCGCCAATTTGCTGGACCACAATATCATATCTTCAGGATTCCAGCCCACAATGCCTGTCCATGAGCTGCCGTCATAAATCCACAGTCCGCTATCGCCGAAATCCACTGCCAGCTTGTTGACATAAGCCGTCATTTTTTCAGGATTCCACCCTGCCAGACCGGTCCACGTGCTGCCGTTGTAAAGCCAGATTCCGTTTGCGCCGAAATCCACCGCTAATTTGTCTTCCCACGGCGTGATGTTTTCAGGATTCCAGCCGGCCAGCCCTTTCCATATGGTGCCGTCATAAAGCCAGATGCCGTTATCGCCGAAATCCACAACGGCTTTGTCATTCCATGCCGTCACGTTTTCCGGGTTCCAGCCTGCCAGCCCCTGCCATACATAGCCGTTGTAAATCCATATACCGCTGTCGCCGAAATCCGCTATCATGCTTTTCTGAGCATAGACCGAAGACAGGCTTGAAAAAAGCATAATCAGTCCCAGCACGCCGATTGTCAAAACCTTTGCCCTTTTTGTCATAACTACCTCCTTTTTCTGTTTTTAAACGGTTTTAAAATTTATAGCCCCTTTCACATGCAAAGATTACATACAACGGATTTCCTGTTTTGTCAAATAACAATTGAAGCATCGGGAAATTCTTAATGTTGCCCCTGAAACATTTGGCAACTTTTCAAAAGTTGTCAAATTTCAGGCGCATCGTTTTCTGAAGCATCGCAGGCAACTATGGCTTGCAACACGCCCAATATCTTGTCAATACGGTCAATATAATACCGCCTGCTGTCAATGGACAGCGTGTTATCCGCAAGCTTCAAAAACTGCCAGGCCTCGCCCGTCGTCACACAGCCGTAAATGGTGCTGATACCACTGCCTTCCTGCTGGTTGAACAGCCTCGCGCCTATCATTTGAGCCGCGCACTGTCCCAGACCGCCTTCAATATCATTCTTCTCGGCTTCCGCCAGCATCATCAGAGGCGCTTGTATGACAGGTATGGGCGGCGTTTTCGCTAAGATAAAATCACACTCGCCCGTCAGCCCTTTATCAGGATCAATATCGAGCCGCTGACCGGAATATATACTGAACACATTACGGCTCAATTCACGGCTGGTCAGCAGTATCGGGACAACAATCAGCTCCGAACGGGCTTTTTCGCTCATCAGCGCGAGCGGAAGCCCTTTGTCTATGGCTTCCTTCAGCCAGTCTGTGACAGGCACAGTCTCAGCCTTCTCGAACAAAGGCGAACTGATAATTGTCAGACCGAATGCCTTTCGCACCGTATCTAATTTGAAATCACTGTAACTCATTGTTATTCATCCTATTTTTTTATTTTTTAGGGCTAAAGATAAACGGCAAAGGGATTCAGTAAATAATTCAGATTAATCTGAAAGACATCAAACCATGTAACCCTTTGTCACCCTATACAAATTATAATCCGTTTACACTAAATGAAATAAAAAGTAAAACAGAATTTTTTAGAAGTTACGCCGTCGGCTCAGAGCCGGGAGCGTAGAGACGCAAAATTTTGTGTCTCTACTCATCTCTGATTTTTTCATCAAGGGCTTACTTCCTATTTTTATTGATATATTAAACCATTCCGTTTCTTTATAAATCTGTAAAAACACAGAAGCCGACACTTTTTATTACAGCCCTCCGACAAACTTGGTCTTGACACCCTTCCCGAAATCGCCTATCATCACAGCCTTAATTTTCAGGTCGCCCGGGTTCGGAAAACAAAACCCGGCTGACATAAATCATCAGAGGCAGGTTTGAAACCGATGGAAAAAACAAGCGATCTTATTGAACAGAGAAAGAAAAAACTTTCGGATTTAAAACAGAACAATGTGAATCTGTTTCCGAATGATGTTGCTGTTTCGCATAATATAAAACAAGTCACAGATATTGTTGAAAATTCATCTGAGCCGGTCACGGAGGAAGGACCGATCTTTGCCCTCGCGGGCAGGATGATGGCGATCAACCGTTTCGGGAAAAGCGCTTTTGTCCGTTTCAAGGACAGAACCGGGCAGATTCAGGCATATATCCGAAAAGACATGGTGGGAGAAGAAGCCTATTCGCTTTTCAAACAACTGGAAGTCGGGGATTTTATCGGCGCAAAAGGCGGGATGTTCAAAACCAAAACCGGCGAATGGACCCTGCTGGTCAAAGAATTGCGCCTTGTCTGCAAGGCGGTCAGACCGTTGCCGGAAAAATTTCACGGACTCAAAGACCCGGAAAAGCGTTATCGCCAGCGTTATCTTGATCTGGTGATGAATGCGGAAGTGCGGGATATTTTTGTCCGGCGGAGCAGAACGGTTCAGGCGGTGCGGGAATTTCTGCTGGGAAAAGACTTTATGGAAGTGGAAACGCCCATGATGCAGCCCATTCCGGGCGGCGCGGAAGCCACGCCTTTCAAAACCCATCACAACGCGCTGGGAATGGACCTTTTTCTGCGGATTGCTCCGGAGCTTTATCTGAAACGTCTCGTTGTCGGCGGATTTGAACGCGTGTTTGAAATCAACCGCAATTTCAGAAACGAAGGCATTTCAACCCAGCACAATCCCGAATTTACCATGGTCGAATTTTATCAGGCTTACGCAACTTATACGGACCTGATGGATTTGACCGAAGAAATGTTCCGCCAAGTCGCCAAAACGGTTACAGGTTCCATGTCTGTGACATATCAGGGCAATCCCGTTGATTTTGAAAGCAAGTGGGCGCGGATACCGTTGCTGACATCGCTGGAGCAAATCGGGGGCGTGGATCCGGGCATTCTGAATGACAAAGAAAAACTCCTTGAATTTGCGGCAGACAAAGGCGTGAAAGTCACCAAAACCGGACGGCTCGGAAAAATTATCACAAAGCTGTTTGACGCGCTGGTGGAGCCGAAACTGATACAGCCGACGTTTATTATCGGCTATCCGGTGGAGGTTTCGCCGCTTTCCCGAAGGAGCAGCACGGATCCGGAACTCACCGACCGCTTTGAACTTTTTATTGCCGGGCGTGAAATTGCCAACGGATTCTCGGAATTAAACGACCCGGAAGACCAGAAAGGGCGGTTTTTGCAGCAGGTCGCGGACAAAGAAGCCGGAGACGAAGAAGCGCACTGGATGGACGAGGATTACATCGAGGCTCTGGAATACGGTATGCCCCCGACTGCGGGCGAGGGCATCGGCATTGACAGACTCGTCATGCTCCTGACCGATGCGGCTTCCATACGGGAAGTGATTCTTTTTCCGCACATGAAAATGAAAGAAGGGTAAGAGGTCAGGGGTCTGTTTTTAGCTTGGCCCCTCACCTCGCACCCCTTACCCCTCACCTTTAAAAAAAACAATGTCTTTTGAACTTTTTATCAGCCGCCGCTATCTGCGGTCAAAACAGCGGCATACCTTTATTTCGCTGATTACATGGCTTTCCGTGGCAGGCGTCACGGTGGGCGTCATGGCGCTGATTGTGGTCATTGCCGTCATGGCAGGCTTTGAATCTGACCTCAAATCACGGATTCTCGGCGTGGAATCGCATATTGTTCTCATGCGTTACGGCAGTGAATTTACCGAATACCGGGAAGTGCTTGAATATCTGAAAAGCGTTCAGGGAGTCGAAGCCGCCACGCCCTTTATTTACAGCCAGACCATGCTGCGCTCGGCAGCCGGACTCTCCGGAGCGGTGCTGAGGGGCATAGACCCGGCATCCGCAGGCAAAGTGATAAAAAATTTGGACGGAACTGCCTTGCAGACCTCTGAATCCGATGAAAGCGAAGACGAGGCGATTAAAGTTCCCGGCATTATTTTGGGCAAAGAACTCGCCAAAACGCTCGGCGTGGGAGAGGGTGACATGATTTATGTGATTTCTCCCCGGGGAATGGTTTCGCCGGTGGGACATCTGCCCGCGATGAAACGCTTCTCGGTCGCAGCGCTGTTTGAATCCGGCATGTATGAATATGACGGCTCGCTTGCCTACATCCGCCTTGATGAGGCTCAGAGACTCCTGCATATAAACGATGCTGTCACAGGCATTGAAATCCGCCTGAAACGCATTGATGAGGCAAAAAAAATTGCTGAAAAAATTGTAAACGGTCTTGCGCTGAAATACAGGCAGAAATATTGGGCAAGGGACTGGATGCAGATGAACCGGAATCTCTTTTCCGCGCTTCAGTTGGAAAAGACCGTGATGTTTATCATTCTCGCGCTGATTGTGCTGGTTGCGGCTTTCAACATCGCCAGTTCGCTGATTATGATGGTAATGGAAAAAACCCGTGATATTGCCATACTGAAGGCAATGGGCGCGACAGACAGAAGCATCAGAAAAATTTTTATTTTCAAAGGCATGTCCATCGGTCTGCTGGGAACAACTTTCGGCGTCATACTGGGGTCTCTGCTCTGCTTTCTGCTGAAAAAATATCAATTTATAAAACTGCCGCCGGATGTTTACTATATCACAACACTTCCGGTGCAACTGGAATTTTTGGATGTCTTTATCATTGCGGTATCAGCGATGGTGATCTGTTTTATCTCAACCCTTTATCCGGCGCGACAGGCATCGAAACTGAATCCTGTGGAAGCGTTTCGGTATTAAATTGTAGGGTGGGCAGCTTGCTGCCCACCTTCTTGAAAAGGACGGTGGGCATTTCATGCCCACCCTACCGACTTCTCACTTTTATAACTTGAAAATCGAAACTCAAAACTCAAAAAATCCCTTGATTTCTGCTAAGGGTTTGTGCAAAAGTTTCAGCACGGTCAGGAACGGACATGATCCGGCAGACAGGAAACAGCGCAGACATGCAGAATTTTATAATACTTCTGCGCTCCAGAGCCGCATTGATATTCTCAAAGACCTGAATTTTGATTTGGACAAAGGGGAAACTGTCGCGATTGTCGGCGCATCCGGAATCGGAAAATCCACGCTGCTTCACATTCTCGGCACCTTAGACAGACCCGACAGCGGCGAGGTTTTCTTTCGGAATGAAGATGTGTTTCTCTTTGACAAAGAAAAATTAGCAAGATTCAGAAATGAAAGCATCGGCTTTGTTTTTCAGTTTCATCATCTCCTGTCGGAGTTCACCGCGCTTGAAAATGCAATGATGCCGGTATTTATCAGAGGCTTGGACAAAGAACAGGCTAAACGGGCGGCGGAGACAATTCTTGTCCGGGTGGGATTGAAAGACCGCATGTTTCACAGAGTGACCGAACTTTCAGGAGGGGAACAGCAGCGGGTGGCATTGGCTCGTGCATTGGTGCTGAAACCGGTCATGCTGCTGGCAGACGAACCCACCGGAAATTTGGACAGAAAAAACAGCGCTGCTGTTCATGAGCTGCTGATGGAATTGAACCGTGAGTTCCGCATGACGCTGGTGGTCGTGACGCACAATGCGGAACTGGCGGCATATATGTCACGTCGGGTGACAATTGCGGATGGACAATTGATTGAAGCCATGTAGCCATGTAGGGTGGGCAGCTTGCTGCCCACCCTACAAGTGCAACGAGAGGAATGCCATGCTAAGACGTTTAATTATGATCGCAGTGATATGCTGTTTTTCGGCAGGGGCTTATGCTGCCGAGCGGAAAGTCATTGATCCGAATGCGGGAGGAACCAAACGGGTGACCATACTGCCTTTTGAAATCTATTCACCGGAAAAAGGCGACTATCTGCAAAATAAAATCCCGGAAGTCATCAAAAATCATCTGAAACAGGAAGGCGCAGTTGTTGTAAATCCTGAAATTCAGACTTCCGGTTTCCGCATTCCCGCGTTGAATGAAATTCGGAAAATCGGCATTCGCAGCGGCGCAGACTATGTGATCTGGGGAAGCCTGACCCGTATCGGACAGAAATTCAGCCTGGATGCGAAAATGGCGGATACGCTGGGCGAGGATACGCCGGGCGCGTTTTTCGTGGAAGGCGAAAGCATTGAAAATCTTCCCGTAACGGTCAAAGACCTTGCCCGAAATTTCGGCATGAGGATTTTCAGGCAGGAAAGAATCGCCAAAGTCGTTGTGAGCGGCAATCAGCGCATCGAGGCAGATGCGGTCAAACGGGTCATCAAAACCGCGCCCGGGGATGTTTTTGTTCCGAAGAAACTTTCCGAAGACCTCAAAGCCGTCCATGACATGGGCTATTTTGACGATATCCGCATCGAGGCGGAAGATACGCCCGAGGGAAAAGTCATCTATTTTAACGTGGCGGAGAAACCCACCATACGGACGATCCGTGTGATCAACAATAAAGTCTATGAAGACAAAGAAATCATGGACGCGCTGGACATCAAGACCGGCTCCATTCTGAACATCTTCCATATTCAGAATAATATCAAACGGATTGAATCTCTTTACAAAGAGAAGAATTACCACAATGTTACCATAACCTATAATGTCACGCCCCTTGAAAACAGTCAGGCAGACCTTGAATTTCTGATTAACGAAGGTGAAAAGGTCCGTATTAAAGAAATCAGTTTTTCGGGAAACAGCGCGTACAGCAATGAAGAACTGAAAAAACTGATAAAAACTTCGGAAAAGGGCTTCTGGTCCTGGCTGACGTCTTCGGGGGAATTCAGCAAGGACGATCTGGATCAGGATGCGGCAAAAATTTCGTCTTTTTACCACAATAACGGATATATACAGGCAAGGGTGGGCGAGCCGCAGATTGAGCATAAAGACAATGAGATATTCATTGCGCTGAAGATTGACGAAGGACCGCAGTTCAAGGTCGGAAAAGTGGATGTGGAAGGCGATATTATCAAAACCAAGCCGGAACTGCTCAAAGGGCTTAAAATTGCCGATGAGAAATTTTACAATCAGGAAGTGGTGCGAAATGACGTGCTGGCGCTGATGGATATTTATTCCGACGAAGGCTATGCTTATGCCGATATTTCGCCCCGCATGGACAAAGACTTTGAACAGAAAACCGTCAATATCTCCTACGTGATTGAAAAAGGCAAGCAGGTTTATTTTGAAAAGATTTTCATCACAGGAAACAGCAAGACCCGGGACAAGGTGATTCGGCGTCAGTTGGATGTCTATGAGCGGGAACTTTACAGCGGGCAGAGACTCAAGCGCAGCGTGCGGAACCTGCACCGGCTGGATTATTTTGAAGATATAAAGGTCAATACGCTCAAGGGCAGCAGCGAGGATAAGATGGTGCTGAAATTAGATGTTACGGAAAAACCCACCGGAACTTTCAGCTTCGGCGGCGGCTACAGCAGCGTTGAGAATGTTTTCGGTATGGTCTCTGTTTCCCAGAGAAATCTTTTCGGACTGGGGCAGATTCTTCAGTTGAAAGCTGAAATCGGGGGCAGCACCAGCCGTTACACGCTTTCTTTTACCGAACCCTGGCTTTTTGACATTCCCCTGTCTGCCGGTTTTGATCTTTATAACTGGGAAACGGACTATGACATTTATGACAAACACAGCAAAGGCGGCGGGATCAGATTCGGGTATCCGGTTTACGACTACACCCGCGCTTATCTTTCCTATTCTTATGATATTGCGGATATTGACAATATTGACAAAGCAAACGCCTCTTATTCGATCATAGAAATGGAAGGGGAAAATGTGACCAGCAGTATTGCCGCGACATTGCAGTATGATTCGAGAGATAAGGCTTTTAACCCCACAGAAGGCGCCAATCACAGTTTGACGCTTGAGTATGCGGGTCTGGGCGGCGACATCGCTTTCAGCAAATATACGGCGGAACTGGGTCAATATATTCCGCTGTTCTGGGGAACCGTGGGATTTCTCCATGCCAAAGGCGGCAAGGTCGAGCAGAATACCGGCGGAAAACTTCCGGATTATGAAAAGTTTTATCTCGGGGGCATGAATTCGCTGCGCGGCTTTGACTGGCGGGATATCTGCCTGAAAGAAGATAAACTCAACGAAGACGGCACCACAACGGTCGTTGATGTGGGCGGCTATCAGTTTGTTCAGTTCAACGCGGAATTTCTGATTCCGCTCATCAAGAAAGCCGGGATTGTGGGCGTGCTGTTTTATGATACAGGCAATGTTTATGACAAGTCTGATATAGACTTGGGAGATATGCGTAAAAGCGCGGGGTTCGGCTTCAGATGGTATTCGCCCATGGGGCCTATTCGGATTGAAAACGGCTATATTCTTGATCCGAAAGAAGGAGAGGAAAAGGGCGGACGGTGGGAATTTACAATGGGTTCGGCGTTTTAGGAATGGTTGCCGTAGAGACGCACTGCCGTGCGTCTCTACTGTTCCAATTTTATAAAGGAGAAATTGCAAATGTTTAAAATGAAGACGGTTTTTATCACAGCACTTTTCTTTTTCTTTTCTGCCATGTCTTTGTATGCGGAGGATGTTGTCAAAATAGGAATTGTTGACTTGCAGAAGATTTTTGAGGAATCCAGCGCAGGCAAGCTGGTGCGGAATGAAATTACTAAAAAAGGCAAAGAAATGGAGGCTGACCTCAAATCCAAAGGCGGAGAAATTGAGGAACTGAAAAAGAAGCTGGATCGGGAAGCCGCAGTCATGAGCAGGGAACAGCGCGAGACAAAAGAACGGGAAATTGAAATCAAAATTCTGGACATCAAGCGTCTGAAAGGCAGATATAACGATGAGTTGCTCAAGCTTCAGAATACCAAATTGGAAAGTATGAAAAAAGACATTTTCGAGGTGGTTCAGGACATAGGAAAAAAAGGCGGCTATCTGCTGATTATTGAAAAACTCGGAGTGCTGTATTCGCCGAATACCATTGATATAACAGACGAACTCATCAAACAGTACAATGACAGATTTGCCAAGAAATAAGGTGAGTACAATGCCGGAAATATCTCTTGTAAAAATCGCCGAACTCGTGGGCGGTGAAGTGAAAGGCAACGGGGAGAAAAAAATTCTCGGCGCCGCCCCTTTTGAAAATGCAGGCGAAAGCGATATAACTTATGCCGGAACTGCGGCATTTCTGAAGCAGATTCAGCAAGTCCCTGCGGGCGCGGTACTTGTTCCCCGAAACTGGTCTGCGCCCGCAGACAGCGGACAGCATGACTATGTGCTTGTTGACAATCCGCAGCTTGCTTTTCTCAAAGTGCTGGAAATTTTCTGTTCTTCCGCAAAGCCGGAAAGCGGTATCAGCCCCCATGCCTGCATCGGAAAAAATCCGCAGTTCGGCAAAGATGTTTTTATTGCTCATTTTGCCGTGATCGGGAATAATGTCAGGATAGGCGACCGGGCAAGGATTCACGCCAATACGGTGATCGGGGACAATGTAGTCATCGGAGACGATGCGCTCATTGACCCGAATGTGACAATTTTTGATCGCTGCCTCATCGGCAGCCGGGTGATTATCCATGCCGGCGCGGTGATCGGCAGCGACGGTTTCGGTTTTGTTCCCGACGGAGAGGCTTACCGTAAAATTCCGCATGTCGGGATTGTGCAGATAGACGACGACGTGGAAATCGGCGCGAATGTGACCGTTGACCGGGCGACTTTCGGCAAAACGCATATCTGCCGGGGCGTGAAAACCGACAACCTCGTGCATATTGCCCACAATGTGACGGTGGGGGAAAATTCCATACTCGTGGCGCAGGTGGGCATTTCCGGCAGCGTGAGCATCGGAAAACATGCGGTGCTGGCAGGGCAGGCGGGCGTCTCAGGGCATCTTTCCATCGGCGACAATGTGACGGTGGGACCTCAGGCGGGCATTGCC
>DZCT01000275.1 GCA_022736535.1 Desulfatirhabdium butyrativorans
TCTGTCAGCAGGTCTGTCAGCTTTTTGCTCCCGAAACGTCGCCGGCGGTCCCCGCCGAGCTGATCCGTAAAGCCGTCGCTGAACATATAAAAATACATTCCGTTTTCAACAGGCACGGTATGGTTTGTAAAATTGAAACTTAAATCGGAATGTTTGTAGCCGATGCTTTGACGGTCCCCTTTAATGATATTTATCTCACCGTTATAAACATAATAAAGCGGTATTTTGGCGCCGGCAAACGTCAGAATCCCTTTTTCTCCCGACAGGGGGGATTTCTCCCCTTTACTGAAGGAGGGAGCGGGAAACTTCATAAAACAGACCGCCGCGTCTAAACCGTCATTGGACAGCGTGTATTTTTTATCCTGCTGAAGCGATGTTTTTACTATAAAACTGAGTCGTTTCAAAATTTCTCCGGGGTCACGGTTTCCTTCATCCCGGATGATTCTCGTCATTGCGGAAGATGCGATCAGCGTCATAAACGCGCCCGGAACTCCATGCCCGGTACAGTCAATCACGGCAACAATGCAGCCGTTTTCCACAGACTCCGTAAACAGAATATCGCCGCCCACAATGTCTCTGGGCATCCACAGGAAAAAACTCCCGGGCAGATAGGTTTTGACATGCTCCGGGTTCGGGAGCAGGGAACGCTGAATGGTTTTGGCGTACTGAATGCTGTCCGTTATTTTTTTGTTCGTATTTTCAGCAATTATTTTAGCATGTTCTGCGTTTTCTTTCGCGCTGACAATATCCCGTTCATGGCGGCTCATCACCCGGATCGTGAATCCGGCGATCAGCGCGGAAGACAGCAGACAGCCTGAGCATATCAGCAGCAGGACAGATGCGCCCGCGCGCTTGCTGGTCTTCATGCTTTTCTGAAGGACGGTCATATCATCCTGAACCCGGGTCACAAGACCGTCAACCTGCTTTGTCATCAGTCCGGCGATTTCACGGGATTCGGAAAGCTTTTTTCCCAAGGCTTCTTTGCCGGAAATGATGTTTCCGACTAAAAGAAAAATCCCTTTTTCCCCTTCGCTCATACCGAATATTCGGTCGTCAATGTCACGGACGTTATTGGCAAGCACGGGATTCCGCCGCGCCAGCGCGCTTTCCGAAAAAATAGCCGCTGCCTGCCGGAATGCCGCGTGTGAAACTTTGAAGCGGTTGTGAATATCCGTAAGCGTATCCGCGCGGTCCGCTTCTGACACGGCATGAAGAATGGCAAAAAGAAAATTTCCCTCCGCCTTGATCTCCAGGGCATATCCCATATCTCTGATCGCGCCCTCGGTCAGTTCGCCGACAGATTTCTGGGCAAAGCTGAGGATTTCTTTGTAAGCGGCTTCTGTATCCTGAGTTTTTTCGACTGACTTGACGGCAGAGGCAATTTGCCGGGCTGTGCGTTTGCCGAGCAGACTTGCCAGCGAAGAGGTGCCGTACATGACAGGACTGACGGTATCTGCAAAATCGCCGTGAGTTTTCTGAATTTCACTCAAAACAGATTTCAGTTCTTTTTTCAAACCCAGATGTCTGAGCGTTCCGGATTTGAGAGCAGACAGTATTTCGCTGATTTTTCCGCTGGTGCTGCTGATCTGAGAAATGATTTTCCCGTGTTTTCCGCCGCCTCGGTCCGAGAGAAAACTCACATCGCTATGAATATCTTTCATCAGATAGTCAATGCGGGCTGCGGTCTGACGGAGTTCTTCCTCATCGCCGGACGCGGCAAGCACCGGCGACACGGCTGCCAGCGTGGCGCAGTGTTCGGACAGACGCATGGCAGCAACCATTTCCGGCATGGTTTCATCTGTGGTGTGGTCCACGGCTTTTCCGAACTTGCTGAATAAATAGAGTGCGAATCCGGTTGAAAAAAGAATCAGAATCGCAATTCCGACAAATGCCGTAAAAAGTTTTGCTTCAAAAGTTTTCCACCAGATTGTCATATCTTTCCGATCTTTCCCGCAAAGGCGCAGAGAGCGCAAAGAAAAATTGTTGGTAGTGATATAGCAATAGTTCGGGAAAATTTTTCAGACTGAATGATTTCAGGAGGTTATGAAATTTAAAACAGATTATCAGATTTAATAATTTCAGCCACTTATTAAATTATGATTTTCTGAACACAAAAAATTACCGAACTGTTGATATAGAAGAGGTGATGAATTCTGCCGCTGTCATTCTGAGCCTATGGCCTGTTTGTCACCGTTTTGTCACCGTAGGTTGGGGTGAGGAACGAACCCCAACATTTGATGGTCATTCTGAACGCAGTGAAGAATCTCTGTCTGTCACCGCTGAGATTCTTCGCTACGCTCAGAATGACACCCTGCTACGCTCAGAATGACACCCTGCTACGCTCAGCTCAGATGTTGGGGTTCGTTCCTCACCCCAACCTACGGTGACTGCTTCGCTCAGAATGACACTCCGAAATCACCCGGTTCTGCACCGCTGTCCGGATTTTTTATTTGATAATGCCGTTATCCCGCAGAATTTTCTCTGCATTGTTTTTGTCAACGGTCATGGTGGGCAGCGTCACCCGTTTTTCAATTTTACCGCCCTTGAGAAGGTGAAAGGCTTGACGAATGCCTTCATCTCCGGGAGTTTTATAAAGAAAAGTCGCGGTCAGAATGCCTTCATGCACCCATTTGATCCCTTCTTCGGGAATGCCGTCAATACCGAGAAAGGCAATATTTTTTTCTCTGCCCGAATCTTTTGCAGCCATATACGCGCCGTAAGCCATGGGATCATTATGGGCATAAACCAGATCAATTTTTTCATTCTGATCCAGAGCCTCTGCCATGATTTCATAGCCTTTGTCCTGCTTCCAGTCCCCGTCGTTGGGCTTTGTCAGCATCTTAATTCCCGGCTCTCTGTCAATGATTTCATGGAAACCTGAATGACGGTCCTGAGCCGGCGTGGACGCGCTGCCGCCCCAGATTTCCACGACATTGCCGGCTGCTTTTCCGGGACCGCCGAGATATTTCACGGCATACTCGCCGGCTGTTCTGCCGATGAGTTTGTTGTCCCCGCCGATGAACTGCGTATAACGGTCATTGATCAGATCACGATCCAGAACAAACACAGGGATTCCCGCGTCAAAAGCCCTGTTGACCGCAGGTGTCAGCGCGGCCGCGACCTTCGGTGAAATCAGAATCGCATCTGCTTTCATTTTGATAAATTCTTCCACATCTGCCGCCTGTTTTGCCGCGTCATCCGTTCCGTCCCGGACAATCAGCGTGATTTCAGGATGCCTGTCCGCTTCCTGTCGCAGTTCTTTGTTGAACAGAAGCCGCCAGGGTTCGGTGGTGGTTGCCTGCGAGAACCCGATCACAAAGTTTTTTTCCGCCCCTGCCGGACCTGCCAGACATACAAACAGGAACAGCCCTGCCAGAAAAACAATGCCGATCCGCTTTTCCATAAAAATATCCTCCTTGTTCATTCATCTTTTTTATCATAATCTTCTAAAATATGACATTAATATCAAAGAAAATCAAGAATAAATATCGCGGCTTGACATCAGTTTTTTTTATTCATATCTTTCCGGTAAATAATATAGGCGTCACATCGTTGAATTTTTGCATTGAAAAATAAAACGAGTTACGCAGTTGATCTCGTTCCCACGCTCCGCGTGGGAATCCGCGTCCCCGTATCCGGAGTGCTGAAATGCCTGATTTTATAAAACGGTTCAGCATTGTGCTAAAATTCGCTCCGCTCATTTCAGCACTCCGGACGGCGTCCGGCTCCGGAGTGCTGAAATGAAATTTTAGCATTTTCATCTGTGTGTGCTAAAATTCGCTCCGCTCATTTCAGCACTCCGGAAGACGTTCCCACGCGGAGCGTGGGAACGAGAACCGCAACTGCTTAACTCCTAAATAAAACGGGAAGCAAACAGGAAAATTTTTTATGTTTTTTAAGGAGGACTGCATTGAAAATAGCTTTTCCCACTCAGGAAAATATCGGTTTTGACAGCATGGTTTACAGCCATTTCGGATCAGCCAGATTTTTTATTATTGTTGATGAAAACACCGGCGATTCGGGAACCGTGGAAAATCATGACCTCAACCATACACACGGTATGTGCAACCCGGTGGGCGCACTGGGCGGCAAAAAAGTGGATGCGGTGGTGGCGGGCGGCATCGGCGGCGGCGCGCTGAACAAGTTCAACGGCGCGGGCATTAAAGTATATCGGGGAGTGGAAGGAACGGTTTCCGAAAATCTTGAAATGATAAAATCCGGCAAACTTCCGGGTTACAGCGTGGAGCATGTCTGTCTTCACCAGCACCGTAACGGCGGATGCGCGCATTAAGGAGAGGCGGTTATGAATCAGCGTCAGTCACTTGAACCGTCGGATACCGCGGCGGTCAGGGAAATGCTCGCAGGCACCGGCTATGCGGAAAAAGCCATTGAATATTATATTCGGAAAGTATTCATGGGAGATATGCCTGATGCGGATCAGGTTTCTGAAATGGTCGGTTCCTGCGGGGACACCATGAAGGTTTTTCTTAAAGTTGAAAACAGTATTATCAAAGATATTAAATATCAGGTACTCGGATGTCCGGGTGCCGTTTCTTCCGCGATGGCTGCCGCAAAGCTTGTCAGGGGAAAAGACCTTAAATATGCCCGGACTATTAATGACAATGATATTTTCAGCGAGCTTGAAGACATTCCCGCGCAGAAACATCACTGTATTCAACTGGCAGTGAAAACCCTTCATAAAGCCATTGACGAATACGGAAACGGGAAGTAGGGTGGACAAAGCGAAGCGTGTCCACCGATTTCCATAAGGCGGACACGCTTCGCTTAGTCCGCCCTACAAAACTATGGGAGGATTGCGATGCCGATTTTTGACTACTTATGTAAAGATTGCGGCAAGATCAGCGAAATTCTTGTCACATCAGGCGAAGAGAAAAACAGATGCGGCGCCTGCGGAAGTTCTGACCTGAAAAAGATGCTTTCCGCACATTCATCGTTATCAGGAAGTGCAAAACACAGTATGCCGGGCCCCGGGGACACCGCGTGCTGCGGCGAGTCTCCGGGACATGGTTCCTGCGCGGGCCCCGGCAGTTGCTGCGGCAGAAATCCGTTTTGAAAGTGAGAAGTGAGAAGTGAGAAGTGAGAAGTGAGAAATAAATGCCTCTTATTTTTTCACTTCTCACTTATCTTATCCTGTAAATACTTTAAATCCCTGTTAATTTTCAGCTACGTTCCCAAGCCGGGGTTTGGGAACGAGACATCATGCAGAGCGGGCGCATGTTGATGCCCGCCCTGCTTGTCTGTTAAAAATCAACAGACTGCATATTTTCAGGATCCCATCCGGCTACACCTGTCCATGCACTGCCGTTATACATCCAGAGACCGTTGCCGCCGAAATCAATAAACAGTTTGTCTCCCCGGACCGTCATGTTTTCAGCATTCCAATTGGCAAGACCTGTCCATGTGCTGCCGTTGTATGCCCAGACGCCCTTTTCGCCGAAATCGGCAATCAGTTTGTCTCCCCAGACGACCGTATTTTCAGCGTTCCATCCGGCTAAACCTGCCCATATACTGCCGTCGTGTTCCCAGAGGCCGTTTTCGCCGAAATCACCGACTAATCTGTCTTTCCGGACCGTCATGTTTTCAGCGTTCCATCCGGTTAAACCTGTCCATGCGCTGCCGTTGAATGCCCAGACGCCGTTTTCGCCGAAATCGGCAATCAGTTTGTCTCCCCGGACGACCGTGTTTTCAGCGTTCCAAGCAGCCAGTCCTGTCCATGCGCTGCTGTTGTATGCCCAGAGGCCCTTTTTGCTGAAATCAAAAATTGCTTTGTCTCCCCAGAGCGTCATGTTTTCAGCGTTCCATACGGCAATACCTGTCCATGTACTGCCGTTGTATGCCCAGACGCCGTTTTCACCGAAATCAGCAAGCAGTTTATCGCTCCAGACCTTTAGAGCTTCAGCATTCCAGTTTGCCAGACCTGTCCATGCGCTGCCGTTGTGTTCCCAGACGCCCTTTTCGCCGAAATCGGCAATCAGTTTGTCTCCCCAGACGACCGTTTTTTCAGCGTTCCATTCGGCTATAAGTGTCCATGCGCTGCCGTTGTGTTCCCAGAGGCCCTTTTCGCCGAAATCGGCAATCAGTTTGTCTCCCCAGACGATGATGTTTTCAGCGTTCCAGTTTGTCAGACCATTCCATTTGCTGCCGTCATAGAGATAAAATCCTTTATCTCCGAAGTTTGCTGCAAGCCATGGCGCGCAGGTCAACTCCGCGGCGCATTCGCTGCTGAAGGCAGTCCGTACCGTTCCGCCAGAGCATATCATTTTCTCAGTGCCTTTACAGAAACACTGATTATCTGGATAGCCGAGGCTTGCACAGGTTAGAATTGTCGTTGTGGTGGTGCTGCTCGGAATTGTCGTTGTAGTGGTGCTGACCGTCACAGTTGTCGTAGTGCTTGGTAACGGAGTACCGCCGCAGTTCAGGGTGGTGCATTCAGAAGGCGCAGGAACCCAGACCTCTCCGGCGGAGCATATCACTTTCATATCTCCCAAACAGAAACACTGATGCTCCGCAGCGCCGAACTGCGAGCAGGCGCCGTAAGACGCATACGATGCTGACGAACTCAGCGCGACAGCAGCAATCGTTATGACCGCCGCCATCATCCTCAGCCATTGTTTCAAGTCGTTCCGATTCATAATGAATCTCCTTTCCTTTTTGTTACTCCTTCCCAGTCTTCGGATCGAAAATGCTTATGTACTCGAAGCCCCATGCTTCGAGCTGCATTTCTTGTAGGGTGGGCAGCTTGCTGCCCACCGATTAAACCGCCGGTTTATAAAACGGTGGGCATTTCATGCCCACCCTACAACTCTGCATTTCTTGTAGGGTGGGCAGCTTGCTGCCCACCGATTAAACCGCCGGTTTA
>DZCT01000276.1 GCA_022736535.1 Desulfatirhabdium butyrativorans
GGAAATTTGCAGCTCGAAGACACCGCCATCTCGACCTTGCAGTTCAACACCCTCAATAGGCGTTCCTGCGCCGGTTTTCACATAACCTGAAATTTTAACCGCCAGAGCCGAATCCGCTCCGACAAGGCTGCCCATAAAGAGAGCCAAAAACAGGATCGCAATGATCCGACCGAGTTTACTGTTTACCTTTTTCATGACTTGGTTCCTTTCTTCATTTTGTAACGCTGTTTTTTTTGTAAAAAAAGACACCATCCTCATCCTCAAATATTTTTTATGATGCGATCACCTCCCTCCATCATCCGAACCGCAGATTTAAAATCCCTTTAATCTGTTTTAACCTGTGATTCAATTTTCCCCTTTTCTGCTTAATATGCAGGAAAAAAATTTTTCTTAGTAAATTTTTCAAAAAAAATTATTTTTTTTCGGAAACGGGGTCAAATCGTCAATCTGCTTTGACCTGCGCTTCAATTTTCCCCTTTTTCTGTGTAATATGCAGGAAAAAAAATTTTCTTAGTAAATTTTTCAAAAAAAAATTATTTTTTTTCGGGAACGGGATCAAACCGTCAGTCTGTTTTGACCTGCGCTTCAATTTTCCCTTTTTCTGTGTAATATGCAGGAAAAAAATTTTTCTTAGTAAATTTTTCAAAAAAAATTATTTTTTTTCGGAAACGGGGTCAAATCGTCAATCTGCTTTGACCTGCGGTTCAATTTTTCCCCTTTTTCTATGTAATATGCAGGAAAAAAAATTTTCTTAGTAAATTTTTCAAAAAAAATTATTTTTTTTCTTATTCCCTAATTTCAAAAGAAAATCTCTCTGAAATAAAAGTAAAAATTTTGCTGCGCCCAAGCTGAAAATAGATTTTTGCACTCCGGAGTACACATTTTTCGGATGCGCCGTAAGCGGACGCGGAGCGTCCGGTCTGCATTCCCACGCAGAGCGTGGGAACGAGAGAATGAGGCGTTAAGCGGACGCGGAGCGTTCTCCGGTCTTCATTCCCAACGAGAAAGCCCGCAATCCCCCCTTGAGGGGGGCGGGGGGGTGTTTCGGTAGGAAAGGTCATGCGTTTGTGGCAAAAAAACATCCCCCTCCTGCTCCGGCACAGACACCCCCCTGCCCCCCTCAAGGGGGGATTTCAGCCTAACTTAACGGCATTGCGGCTACGAATCTTCCCTTCACCTCAGACTCGCCGAAAAAGAATTTCCCCATTCATCTTCACGTCTTACATTTGAAAACAGCAGGGAACGCTTTCCCAGACCGCTTCCGAGAAAAGAAACCGTTGCCAGCGGAAAGGTGTCCGACAATCGGAATTTGAAATCCCAGAGATGAAAAAAGCCCGCCATATCCAGCATATCCTTCCCCAAAGCATTCAATTGCCGTCTGTCTTTGTGATCGCTGTCAGTCTCATCGGATTTGCTTTTTACCGTGTGCGATTCAAAATCCACCACCGCATTGACGTAGCTGACATTAAAATCGAAATCAGACAGATTTTTAAAGGAATATTTCTGCGTCTCGTTTTCCGAATCTTCGATAAGGACATCCACATCCACAGCATCTCCGCCCTTTGCGGCAGATGCGGAGGGACTGAAAGACAGCCCGATGCCCTCCACCTGATTCCGCAGCGAAGCCACGATGCAATTAAAACGGAAACATATCAAAAGCTTTTTTCTTTGTCGGTTCATCATTTTTCTTTTTCCACTTTGATTTTTAACAGTGCAATGTTCCAATCCGCTGAAACTGAGCTTCTATTTTTACCTATATGCAGAAAAAATTTTTTTCTTAGTAAATTTTTTATTTTTTTTACAGCGATTCAGGAACACGAAAATATGAAAGAAAAAAGAAAAATACGAAAATTTTAATGTTTTCAAATATTTTTAAACCTTCGTGTTCCGTTTTTTCAAAAAATTCTGTAAGAAAAAATTTTTTTCTGCATATAAACAACGGGGTAGCCTGTCTGTAAAGTATAACTACTTAAAAAAAGCAGAATGATAATATATTCCCTCTTGACTTTTTTTTAAATATCATTTATATAAACAAAATTATACGGTATAAAAAGGCATTCAAATGTTATTTTAAGTGCTTATCTTGTGTACCGGCAGGAAAGGGAAAAAATCTCCCTTTTGAAGGGCATTAATCGTAGGGGAACCCCCCCGTGGTTGCCCTTGTTGGAAAAAGGCGGGCAGGGTAAAAGGGTAAGCACGGGGGCTTACCCCTACGGAATTTTCCCTTGCAGAACAGGAGGCTGAAATGCACTGCTCAAAAAAAATCATCAAAAAAATGTCCCTTTTTCTGATTTTAGTCATTACACTGTTATATGGGTATGCCTGTGCGCCGTCTCAGAATGTCCGTGTCAGAAATGGAAAAGCCTATTGCAAAGTTGACGGTGTTTTTACTTACGAATGGTATGATTATTATGAGCGGGCATGTTCCTGCATGGAAGGCGAATTTTATACGGAAGCAATGACTGACCTCAATGAAGCCATCCGGCAGCGGGATGAGGACAAAAGAATGGCAAAAATTTACGGAATGCGTCTGGCAAATTATTTTCCCCACCGGGAAAAAGGGATAGTTTATTATCTGCTGGGCAATTACGAAGCCGCCCAATCCGAGCTTGAACGCTCTGTTCAATACGAAACATCCGACAAAGCCCTGTTCTATCTCGACAAAATCCGCAAAATCCTCATAGAGCGGGAAAAAATATCGGTTTCCGCTCCCCAAATTACGACCGCCTCACCCGATGAAATATGGACCAAAGATGACCCGATTCTCATTTCCGGCGCAGCGCGAGACAAACAATATGTCTCGGAAATTCTGGTGGCGGACAGCCCTTTTTTTATGGAAAGTGCAAGTCAGGAGGTTGAATTTGAAGAAAAACTGACACGCAATGAAGGACGGCATGATATTCGGATTGTCGCCAAAAATCTTCTCGGCGGTACAACGGAACACAAGATCATCCTTTATGTTGACAGGTCGGGACCTGTCATAACGGTCAGAAATTTTGACCTGAATCTCGGTAAGATACAGGGTTCGGTTTATGACGAATCCGGCGAAATATCGCTGCTTGTCAACGGAAAAAAAGCGGCGGTTCCGTCAGGGAAAGACGTTGTTTTTTCAGCAGATGTCGAACCGGGGGCAAAAGAGATTTCACTTTTGGCTGAAGATAAACTTGGAAACCGCACAGAAGCTCTTCTGGATGCTGAACAGCCGACCGCGCAATATCGCTCGTTTCCGGTGCTGATTGCACAGCATTTTCAGCAAATTGCAACAGACGCCTCCTCTCCAGCAGTCATTTCTTCCCAAGCATCGCAGCCGCAAATCCGGGTGAACAATCTCTCTGCTCAGGAGACAGTTTTTACGGAAATCATCTCGGTTCAGGGACAGGTCAGCAGCAAAGACAAGATTGAATCCGTGCTGATAAACGACAGTCCGGTCGTTGAGGCTCCCGGCTCGGATATTTTTTTCAACCATGCTGTCCGACTCCGGGAAGGAGAAAACAGAATTACTATACGGGCGAGAGATTCTTCCGGCAGGGAATCGGTGCGGGAGTTGAACGTCACCCGTCAGATTCCTGAGATATTCAAGCCTCAGTACCGATGCACGTTCAAAGCAAGGCAGTTTGATTTTCATTCTTTTGAAGACAAGGGCGAAACGAGGGACGGGCGCATGTTCGAGTCCCTTTTTTTAGACAATCTGACGAGCGGAAAACGCTTTCAGATCAGAATATCGGGAACAGAAAACAAGGGAAATGAGAAAAAGCCGGTGCGTTTCCTGCTCATGGGCTATGTCTATCAGACAAGACTCGGCATTGAAATTGTCGCCGAAGTGGTTGACGTTGAAACATCGGAAACGGAATATATGGATGTTTACAGCGAATTGGAAAACCGTTCCATTTTAAAAGCCCTTGCAGACGCGCTTTCCAAAAAATTTCATAAAGCATTTCCGCTGGTAAAAGGCAGAATCACATCGGAGAACGGGGAAAATTTTCTGGCAGACATGGAAAAAAAAGCAGGCATTCGGATGCGATGGCCCATCGTTGTGGGAACTGAGCGGACCTTTATCGGAAATGCCTTTGTCGCGGAAAAACGAAAAAACGGCATCTGCTCTATCAGGCTGACAGATTCTAACACAAACAGACCCGCGGCAGGAGACTGGGTTGTAACAGAATAAACGCAGTTTCGTAGCGGCGCACCGCCGGCGCGACCCTGCACATCTGTTTATTAGTTATAGGAGTTACGCAGTCGCTTCTCGTTCCCACGCTCTGCGTGGGAATGCAGCCCTGACGCTCCGCGTCCGCATTCCGGAGTGCTAAAATGAAATTTTAGCATTTTTTACAGTGCTAAAATTCGCTACGCTCATTTCAGCACTCCGGACCCGGGTCCGGAGTGCTGAAATGAAATTTTAGCATTTTTACCGTTGCTAAAATTCGCTACGCTCCGCTTTTATAAGATGACGCACTCCGGAGCGTGAGAACAAGAAATCGCTGGAAAAATTCAACTGAGTAACTCATAACTTATTAGAACATGAGAAAAAATTTGACAAAAGAAGAAGAACAGAAACGGATTCGGGAATGGACTCAGGGAAAAAATTTGGAAGAACTGTTTCAAAATTATGGCGGATTGGTCGAGCATACGGTTCGGAAAACCCTTTCTCTGTGCCATGCCGTGTTCAGAAGACAGGATGTGGAAGACCTGACGCAGGATGTGTTTGTCCGCATTTTTGAACAGGAATGCAGCCTGCTGAAACAATATAATGAAGAAAAAGGGCTGCATTTTACCGGATGGATCAAACTCATCACAACTCAGACCGTGATGATGTATCTGAGAAAAAAAGACCGGCTCGGCAGGCTCGGAAAAAATCCCCTGGAGCCAATTGAAAGGGAAATCGGACAGGAAAACAATCTGGATCGCAAGACAGAAGCCAAAATGAGACTGATGCAGATTGAGCAGCGGCTGGGAGAACTGCCTGTCTTGGAACGGCTTGTTTTCAAACTGCATTTTTTTGACGGGCTTTCTTTGCAGGAGGTTGCCGATTCTCTCAGGAGAGATGTAAACTATATTTACCAGATCAAGCACAGGGCAGTGACATTATTAAAAAATATGCTGAAGAAAGAAAAAAAATAAATTTTTTTTCTAAGAATTTTTTGTCTTCTGCATATTACACTGTTAAAAGGAGGGAACAACGATGATGAAATCTCTGTGTATAGATTTGGAAACCTTGGCGAGCTATATCGGCGGAACGGTTTCGGATGAAGAAAGAGACCGGATAGAGGAACATCTTGCCGACTGTGAGGATTGCCGGAAAGAATTTGTGGTCGCCAGCACCATATTGAATGATAAGGAATTATCCGAGAATGAAGGTTTGTCGGAAAAAGAAAGCCGGTCAATGTGGGCTAAGATAAAAGAGAAAATTGCGCCTGTCCTGCAATGGACCCGGGCGCTCTGTTCCGAACTGACGGAAGCACCCTGGTTTTCCGTGTTTGAGCCTGCCCCGGCAATGTCTCGAGGCCGCTCGGAAGCCCGGCAGCCGGTGGTTGAGTATGTTTATTTCAGCAAAGAGTTAAACGAGATGTTAGAGGCAGAAATGTACATCCGAAAGACGGAAGATGAAAAAGCCTGTATGAAAGTCAGGGTCACGGAAGAGGAAGAGTTGGCAAAAAATGTGAGGCTGACATTGAAGCGGGAAGGAAAAAAAGATGTCTCCCGTCCGTTGCGGGACGCGTATGTGGCTTTTGACGACCTGATGTTCGGCGACTACCATTTGGTCGTGATACAGTACGGCAAAGAGAGCAAAGCAGATTATCTCCTGAAATTCCGAATTGACAAGGCGGGGATAGATGAGCAATAGAGCAAATCCTGAATCCGCAGCAGAAACGCATCTTCTGAAAATCAGGTTTCAGCAGCCTGACTATGCGGTTTCCGCGGCGCAGGACAAATCCGTTCTGATAAACGGCATTGAAGAAGACTGGCGCCGCATCATTGAGAAGATCAATGAGATGCCGGGCGCGGCGAGAGGCGGCAATGTTTTGGAAGAACTCAAGCGCATGGGGCAGAAAATGTGCAGCGAGTTTCTGACACCGGACATTGAGAAGAAGTTGCTTTCGACTCATGCGGAATATCTCATCTTGGAGATTGACGAGCAGTTGGTGCATATTCCCTGGGAACTGCTCTATCTCAACGGCGAATTTCTCTGTCAGCGATTCAGCATGGGACGGCTGCCGAGTACGCCTCAGAAACCGGCTGAGTGCGAAAAACGGGAGATGAAAACGCGGCTGAGAATGTGGATACTGGCGAATCCCAGCGGCGATTTGGACAGTGCCGCGGCTGAAGGCGATATGATCTGTGACTTTCTGGATCAGATCAATGCAAAAGCAGATGAACCGCTCATTGACGCCGAACTTGACAGCGAAATCCGCCCGGAGCAGATTCGGGAAAGGATCAAAGACTATGATGTGGTTCACTTTGCGGGTCACGCCGAATATGACTCACAGTCTCCGTCCAAAAGCGGATGGAGACTGACAGACGGGAATTTCACCGCCGCCGATATTGAAAGCATTGCAGGCGGTTCGGCAATGCCGGCGCTGGTCTTTTCCAACGCGTGTCAGTCCGCCCGCACGGAGAAATGGGGAAAGTTGGATGAGTCATTCGGTTTGGCAAACGCCTTCATGCTGGCAGGCGTGAGACATTATATCGGCACATCGTGGGAGATAAAAGACAGTCCCGGAAGTGAATTTGCCCGCCTGTTCTACGAGCAGCTTGTTTCAGGGAAAAGCGTGGGCGAGTCGGTGCGGCTGTCACGGCTTGCGCTGATGGCGGACAAAAGCGATGCTGCGTGTTCGTGGGCGAGTTATCAGTTG
>DZCT01000277.1 GCA_022736535.1 Desulfatirhabdium butyrativorans
ATATTGACGCGCTGACCATACAGGATGCTTCCGGCTATGTTCAGGAACTTTTCAAGGCAAGAGGAAAGTCTTTGAAACGGATTGCTTCTGTGGCAAGCTACAATTCCATGCGGAAAGACTCTGCCGAATACGCGCTGATACGCCTGCTGGCGGATCAGACAGACAAGGCTGTGGATCTGCTCGGAAAAAACGATTACACCTTTGACATCATGCCGGTGATTGCCATCAAACTGGAAAACCGCCCCGGCACGCTGGCAGAAATCACCTCAAAACTCGGTCAGGAAGGAATCAACATCAACTATGTTTACGGTTCAGTTTCTTCGCCGGATGAAAAATGCCTCTTTGTTTTTTCCCCCGAAGATATTGAACTTGCAAAAAAAATCTTTAATGAATAGGAAAAAGGTGCGAGGTTAGAGGTCAGAGGTCAGAGGAAAGCCTCTGACCCCTTACCCCTCACCTCTGACCTTCATTCCAATTCCTCCATCCTTTCCCTGATTTTTCCGCTCTGTACCGCCTCCCAAAATTCATCCGCGAGACATTCGCTTTTCTGAACAACCGAACGCCAGTAAGCAATTCGCTCTTTGTCATGTCCCTGAAAACGCTTGAAATCCTGTCGGTCCGGTATTCTGCTGTACGGCAGGTTTTCCACAAATTCCCGGGAAGGACAAACAAGAAGCACATTTTTAATATGAGACGGAGAAGGTTTCCGCCAGAACAGTTTTTTGTCCAACCATCCCGGAATAATACGGTCTGTGTAATGCGGAAACAGCACGATGCGGTTCTCGTCATCGGAATTTTCAGGCAGAAAAGGAATGTCCGGGTGGTAATCTATAACGCCGCCGTCCCGATACATGCCTTCCGCGCCGGGAATATTGCTGACACCGGAAGCGACCAGCGGAATCGAACCGGAAGCCGTCAATGCCGGTCTGATATTCTGCGGATCGAGCGGGATTCTGCGGATCGGAAATTCATCCATTTCAAAAAAAGGCGGCGTGTCTCTCGGGTCATAGAACAAGGCTCTTTCAAAGAATAAATTCAGATATTTTCTGCGAATCAGATTTGCGAAAACCGCAAGCCCTAATCCGAGCGTCAGCGGAAGCATTTTATCGCTTGCCCCGAGTCCTTTACATCGCACAGCAAGAACATTCAGCCGCAGATAAGGATGTTCCAATATCTCACGAATGCCCGCATCGTTGAGGAACGCGTCCATGATTTTTTCCATTTCTTGGGCGACATCCTCAAGCGTAGGCGCGGAGTCGTAGCATTGATTAGACCTCTTTCAAAAGTCGGAGCTGCTCACTTGATTTTATTGGATAAAACTTGACTTTTGAAAGAGGTCTATTATTGAGGGGATTTTTTTGGGTCCTATGCTTGCTTTTCGTCCAGATACTAAATCGTCTCAAAGCTTTAATCTTGCAATAGGTCCTGTTATGTCTCCGAAAGTCAAAGTATTAGGCGACGGAATAGAAGAAGGAAAGCCACTTCCTGAAGGTGAAACCGAGGTGCGGTTTAAGAAAGAAAATAAATTTGGTTACGCTATTTTACTATCCTTTACTTGGTAGCGATGTAGAATAGACCTCTTTCAAAAGTCGGAGCTGCTCACTTGATTTTATTGGATAAAACTTGACTTTTGAAAGAGGTCTAATCAAACAAAATCCCCTAAAATAAGTTCCCGGGCCAACCCAACAGCCCGGGAACCCCCAACTCCTCTAAGCCGAAAGCCTCTGCCGATCATCCACACTCATCAGCACTCTCTCCCTTGCCTTGTCAAGCCCCAGAGCCTTCCGCTTCTTGTCAATATGAGCGATCATCATTTTCGCCGCCTCACATACTCCTGCCCCAACCCCTCATTCCCCCACCTCGGAGTTCCAAGTACATTTGCGTTCTTTGCGAGAAATAAAGATTCCCAGTCGGGAAAAGGTTCTCATTTTCGCATCAGAAAACCGAAGATTCTGCCTGAATCGCTGAAAGCAGCATATTGAAGGCATCCAACAAGGACATGAAAAATCCTTCCAAATTTTCGGATTAAGTGATATAGATGCTCCCTATAATGACAAAAAAACATTCTCAAACGCAGTTTATATGGGAGATTTCAATTCCGCTGGCGAGCAATCCTTTCATGCTGAAGATGATGCTGAAAGTATGCCTTCTTTCCGGCGGCGTGATGGGCGCGCTGCTGACATTTCTCTTTGCGGTTCAGAGAGAATTTGATGCAATTCTGCCCACGCTGATGATGACAGCAGCAACAAGCGCATTCCTCTTTCTTCTGTTTCTTTTTGTGATGCTGGTCATACTCGGCAACCGGATGCTTCTCAGATTTACGGTGAACGATGAGGGAGTGTTATGTGAAACCCTCAGCCATACCGCCTCCGCAGCCAACCGGCTGGCGGTTCTCATCGGAATTTTGGCAGGAAAACCCGGCGTTGCCGGCGCAGGCATGATCGGACTTTCTCAGGAAGCGGTATCTGCGGAATGGAAAAGTATTTTTGCCTTTGACTGCCATGGACACCGGCAAGTTATCATCCTGCGTAACCGATGGCGTCAGGTGATGATTCTCTATTGCACAGGAGACAATTTTTCGGATATTGCCGAATTTGTCTCCCGCAAAACAAGTCAGTTTCAAACAGATACAGAGACGGCGGCAAAAAATCCTTTACCGGACTTGCTGTTGCGGACAGTGCTGACAATGCTCGCGTGCGCTCCTGTTTTCATGCTCTCATATCCCTTTGAGATTGACCTGCTGATTCCCCTGCTGACGCTGTGTTTTGCTTTGGCGACCGTGTGGTTAGTTCCGCTGTTCGGCTATGTGGTCATGGTCTGCGTCATTGTTATGACAGGGATGATCCTGGCTGAGGGGCTTAAAATTCATCACAGCCGCTTTGCCAGCTTGGGAAGTTACAGGGCATTTGAAGTGCTGGGTGCTGATGAATGGCTTCTGCTGGGACTTGTCGCTACAGGCTTTGTCTATCTTTTTCGGAGTTCGTGGCGGGCGGTCAGAGGGCGGGCAACATCCGGGCTGATGACGGACTGACTTGTATTTCCACAGGGATTGTTTATAAGCAAGGATTTCTGTCATGCAGACGCCCCGCAATCCTTGCTTATAAACAATCCCTGTGTATCGCCCGCTGTTTCAATCCCTGATAATTTTTTTAACATCGGGAACAGTTTCCGCTTTGCCCCGCACCATGAAACGGCTTTCGCCCTCCCGCCGGGTTACGTTTTCATAAACGCCCTCATCCCGGCGCACTAATTTCGTGAAACCCAGGTCCCGCAGTTCGCTGTCGCTTTTGGGTCTGCTGATGCTGACACTGGACAAAATTTTCTTTACCATGCCTTTGCATGTGGGACAGACTGCCAGCGGCGGATCGTTTATGGATTGTTTTACTTCAAATATTCTGCCCCGCAGACAGGGTTCGTCAAGATGTTCGTATTCATACGTCGGCATGGTGTTTCTTCCTCAATCAGAGTTTGGGGGTTCCGGATAAACCCCGAACCCCTCACCCCGAACCTCTCATCAATACATATCATCATCCATACCGTCGTCCGGCATCCCCGCTGTTTTCTTTTTCTTTTCCGGAGCATCTGTAATCATTGCCTCGGTGGTCAGCATCAGACCCGCGACAGACGCCGCATTCTGAATCGCAAAACGCACCACTTTGGTGGGATCAATCACGCCGGCTGCCATGAGATTTTCATAAGTGCATGTGGCGGCGTTGAAACCGAAATCATCCGTACCTTCCAGCACTTTGTTCAAGACCACAGACCCTTCAAAACCGCCGTTTTCGGCAATCTGGCGTAGCGGCTCTTGAATCGCATGTCTCACAATGTCAATGCCCGCTTTCTGATCGCCGGGCGCGTTCACCTTGTCCAAAGCCTTCATGCAACGCACCAGCGCCACGCCGCCGCCCGGAACAATGCCTTCTTCAACGGCTGCTTTGGTCGCGTTCAGCGCGTCTTCCACCCGCGCCTTTTTCTCTTTCATTTCGGTTTCAGTCGCCGCGCCGATGTTGATGACCGCCACGCCCCCGACTAATTTTGCCAAGCGTTCCTGAAGCTTTTCTCTGTCATAATCCGAAGTCGTGTCTTGTATCTGCGCCCGAATCTGACGCATCCTGCCTTCTATTGCCGATCTCTCGCCCGCGCCGTCCACAATGGTTGTGTTGTCTTTGGTAATTTTTACATTTTTGCATCTGCCCAGGTCTTTCAGCGTAATTTTTTGCAGTTCGATGCCCAAATCCTCGGAAATCACCTGTCCGCCGGTCAGAATCGCAATATCTTCCAGCATTGCCTTGCGCCGGTCCCCGAACCCGGGCGCTTTTACCGCGGCCGCGGGCAGCGTGCCGCGCAGCTTGTTGATAATCAGCGTGGCAAGGGCTTCGCCCTCCACATCTTCGGCGATAATCAGCAGGGGTTTTCCGGCTCTGGCAATGGATTCCAGCAGCGGCACAAGGTCTTTCATACCGCTGATTTTTTTTTCATAAATCAGAATATAGGGGTCTGCCAGAGATGTTTCCATTTTCTCGGCATTGGTGACAAAATGCGGCGAAATATATCCCCGGTCAAACTGCATTCCCTCAACGATTTCCAGCGTGGTTTCAATGGATTTGGCTTCTTCTACCGTGATAACGCCTTCTTTGCCGACTTTTTCCATGGCTTCGGAGATCAGTCTGCCCACCATTTCGTCATTGTTGGCGGAAATCATGCCGACCTGAGCAATTTCGGTTTTGTCTTTGGTGGGTTTTGATATTTTTTTCAGTTCTGCAACAACAGCTTCAACGCCTTTGTCAATGCCGCGCTTGATGGACATGGGATTGACGCCCGCAGCCACCAGTTTCTGCCCTTCGTTGTAAATGGCCTGCGCCAGCACGGTTGCGGTGGTGGTGCCGTCGCCTGCGACATCGCTGGTTTTGCTGGCAACCACTTTGACCATCTGCGCGCCCATGTTCTCGAATCTTCCTTCCAATTTAATTTCTTTTGCAACGGTTACGCCGTCTTTTGTGACGGTGGGAGAGCCGAAACTTTTTTCCAGAACCACATTTCTGCCTCTGGGACCTAATGTGACCTTAACGGCGTTTGCAAGGGCATTGACGCCTTTTGCCATCTTTTCTCTGGCTTTGGTGCTGTATTCAATCACTTTTGCAGACATATTTTTATTGTTTTCCTCCTGTTAAAAGTCAATATAAATCTTGCTCCCGCGCTCAGCACGGGAATGCAACAGTAAAGCGAATTTGTAATTCGCTTCAGTGCGATTTGAAAAATCGCACTACGGTTTATAAAACTTACCGCATTTTAATTAAAAACCGCCAATATGTCCGATTCTCTCATAAAGATGTGTTCAACGCCGTCAATTTTGATTTCGCTTCCCGCATATTTTGAGAAAAGAATCCGATCTCCTTCTTTTACTTCCAAAGGCGTGCGTTTTCCGTCATCTCTCATTTTTCCGGGACCCGCAGCCACGATTTTTCCCTCCTGGGGTTTTTCTTTTGCCGTATCAGGAATGATGATGCCACCTGCTGTTTTCTGTTCCTGTTCGACTCTCAAAACCAGCACTCTGTCATTCAAGGGTCTTATTTTCATAATAAGTTGAAACCTCCTCACCGCTTTTTTTATTCAAATTTTATATGAGCAGGGACGCAAAATCCTGCGTCTCTGCATTTGTCTCTCGTTCCCACGCTCCGCGTGGGAATGCCGCCCGGACGCTCCGCGTCCGGCTCCGGAGTGCTAAAATGAAATTTTAGCATTTTTACATGCTGCATCGTCAAGCCCTGCTTTGCCGTCTCCGGGGATCCGGAGTGCTAAAATGAAATTTTAGCATTTTTACCGCTGCTGAAATTCGCTCCGCTCATTTCAGCACTCCGGAACGGGAACGAACTCCTTATTTTATCTAAAACACAAAGAATGCAGGAAAAAACAAAAAGGGGGGGCTTTTCCTGCGTTCTTTGCGATTCATTTTTTACAGAGTTCACACACTTTTCCCGAAATAAGATTTAAAGCAGAAACAGGCTTTGTCAAGGGAGAGGGCAGCCGATTTTTTTTGATGTTCCGCCCAAGTGTCTGAATATCGCCGGAAACAGCCTGTATCTGTCGGAAATTTGACAGGTTTTTTCTCAATAAACTTATTTTTTATTAATAATTTTAATAAATTATTAAGTCAGCGAATAGCGAAAAAATCAGAGCCGCGAGCGTGAGCGAGCGGAAGACAGTGTTTGTCCGGTCGCTTACGCTCCCGACCCTGAGCCGACTGCGGAACTCCTTCAGAACTGCTGTTCAGCGGTATCGCTCATTGACAGGAACAGTATCCGGCGTTACAATTATCAGTATAATCTTGGAAGCATATTTTTTTATTAAACAGCCGCCGATCTTCAAAGGGGGATTTGTCTGTTTTTTCAATCTGCTGATACAGGAATAAAACAAAATGGTTCAACATTCATCTTTTAAAAAAAACGGGCGCACGGGAACATCCACCAGTTCATTCGGAACGCCCGGACGGATCGGTCACGATGCGTCAAAATTCTATGAAAGCCGTCTGTATGAAGGCTTGAAAAAAGAAAAAAAAGTCAGATATATTGAAAATGAAATTCCCCAAGCCTGTCGGAATCAGATTTTCTGCAAGTCATCGGAACGCATGGAAGAACTGCCCGATAACAGCATCCATCTGATGATTACCTCGCCGCCCTACAATGCCTCCAAAGATTATGACGACAATCTGAGTCTGGCGGAATATCTGCGTCTGCTGAAACAGGTCTGGACAGAGACTTACCGGGTGCTGGTTCCGGGCGGACGCGCGTGCATCAATATTGCCAATCTCGGCAGAAAGCCTTATATTCCCTTACACACTTATATCA
>DZCT01000706.1 GCA_022736535.1 Desulfatirhabdium butyrativorans
TGGGGTTCGCAGGCTCACCCCAACCTACATTTTTCTCTTAACTTAACGGCATTGATGCGGAGCGTGGGAATGAGACAAGTCATATTATAATAACTCAGGAGGAATGTTAATGAAAGTTTGCAAATCACTTATGACAATCGCATTGCTGCTTATTTTCCCTGCCATCGTTTATGCAGGACAAATGCAGCAGAAACTGATCGCGGAGAGTGCGATTGAAAACATCATCAAAAACAAGAAGATGCGGGTCGGCATGTCCACATTTGTGCCTTGGGCAATGCAGGACAAAACCGGAAAATGGATCGGCTTTGAAATTGACGTGGCAACCCGGCTCGCTGCCGACACGGGCGTAAAGCTCGAACTGATTCCGAGCAAATGGGACGGGCTGATTCCTTCGCTCCTTACGGGAAAATTCGATGTGATTATTGCCGGTATGTCCGGCACGCCGGAGCGCAATCTTAAAATCAATTTTACCCTTCCCTACGATTATGCGGTGCAAAACCTCTGTGCAAACAAAACATTAACCGAAGGCTTTGTCGAACTCGAAGATTTCAACCGTCCCGATGTAACAATTATTGCCCGGCTCGGAACTACCGCTGTTGAGACAATCAGAAAGCTTTTTCCCAAAGCCCTGTCCCGGCAGTTTCCGGATGAAGGCGCGCTGGTTCAGGAACTGCTCAACGGCAAAGCCCATGCACTGGTCGGGGATGCGCCTCTGCCTGCATTTACCGCGCTGAAATATCCTGACAGAATTTTTGCCTTCAGCGATGCGCTGGCGTCCAAGCCGATCTGTTTCGGCGTGAGAAAAGGCGACTCAGATACGCTGGCTTATTTCAACAACTGGATTACGAATGTCTCAAGTGAAGGCTGGCTCAAAGAGCGGTCGGACTACTGGTTCAGAACGCAGGAATGGAAAGGGATGATTGAGTAGGGGCAACCCCCTGTGGTTGCCCTTTGCCCCCGCCTTGTCATTTCGAGCGGAGCGAGAAATCTTTGAAGTGAGAAGTATTTATTTCTCATTTCTCAATTCCAAGATTTCTCCTCACTTCGTTCGTCGAAATGACAGACCGCAAAATATTTGTCGAAATGAAAAACGGCAAAAGGCAGGGTAAGCACGGGGGCTTACCCCTACATATCACAAGAAAAATGAAATTCAAAATAACGAGGCTTGATATTCTCATACTGCTTTTCTTGACGGCTTTCATTGCTTACTTTATCTATTGCCTGAGTGAAGGCGGGGGCGTAACCTCGCCCTACCGGTGGTCATGGGCGGCGATGCCGAAATACCTGTTTCGCTATGACCCGGAAAGCGGAACATGGATGCCGAATATGCTCATGCGGGGCTTGTTTACCACGCTTCGGCTGAGTTTCTGGGGCATCATTCTTGCCGCCGTGATAGGGACAGTCATGGGGCTTTGCCGGACAAGCCGGAGTCTTTTTCTGCGGACGGTCAGCCGCATCTATGTCGGACTGATACGCAACCTGCCGCCCTTAGTCATTGCTTTCATCTTCT
>DZCT01000707.1 GCA_022736535.1 Desulfatirhabdium butyrativorans
GTTCTGAAGGGGTGCGGGGTTCGAGGTTCGGGGAGCGCCTCTGACCTCGAACCCCGAACCTCTCACCCCACAAACAAAAGGAAACTACTTATGACCATGATCGCAGAAATTCTTTGCACAGGAGATGAAGTCCGTTCCGGCGCGCTGGTTGACAGCAATTCCGCCCACATCTCGCAGAAACTTGAAGAAGCCGGACTTGAGGTCACGCGGCATACCTGCGTGGGAGACAATCTTGAGACATTGGAAGCCGTGATGAAAGAAATCGGAAACCGTGCAGATATTGCAGTGGCGACCGGCGGGCTGGGCCCCACCACAGACGATCTGACCACAGAAGCCGCGGCAAAAGCCGCGGGCGGGCTGAAGCTGATTTTAGATGAAAGAGCATTGGGAGAGATTGAGGCTTTTTTCAACGGCAGAAAGCGAGTCATGACGCCTTCAAACCGGAAACAGGCAATGCTGCCTCAGGGCGCGGACATTCTCTACAATCCTGTGGGAACTGCGCCCGGATTCGGTCTGAAAATCGGAAAATGTCTCTTTTTCTTTCTGCCCGGCGTGCCTTATGAGATGAAAAAAATGCTTTCGGATCAGGTTCTGCCGAGAATAGAGAAATTGCAGGGCAGAAACCGAAGTTTCTGCAAAACACGCACGATTTCCACATTCGGGCTTACGGAATCGGGTGTCGGCGAGACAGTGGCGGATTTGTCGGAGAAATTTCCGGGAATCAGATTGGGACTGCGAGCCAATTTCCCTGAAATTCAGATCAAACTTTATGCAGCAGCACAGGATGAGACATGGCTTGATGCTCAGATTGAAAAAGCTTCCGCGTGGGTATCGGAAAAAATAGGGCATCGGGTGATTTCGCTTGAGGGACATCCCATGGAAGCGGCGGTGGGCAATCTGCTGCGCCAGCGAGGAGAGACATTGGCGGTGGCGGAAAGCTGCACCGGCGGACTGATTTCGCACTGGCTCACGAATGTCTCAGGGAGTTCGGACTATTTTCTTTTTTCGGCTGTGTCCTACTCCAATGAGTCAAAGATGAAAGTGCTGGGAGTGTCTCAGGAGACATTGGAGCAATACGGCGCGGTCCATGAGGAAACAGCAAAAGAGATGGCAGAAGGCGTGCGCCGCCTTGCCGGGGCGACTTACGGCATTGCCACGAGCGGCATTGCGGGACCCACGGGCGGGACAGATGAAAAGCCGGTGTGAACGGTCTGCATCGGTATCGCATCGCCGGAAGGCGCGACAGGCAGGCGTTTTAATTTCGGATTGAGACACAGGGCGATGAACAAAAGCATTTTTGCCATGAGCGCGCTGGATTTGCTCCGGCTGAAGCTGATGAATTGAAGAAAGATGTTTCTCGCAAAGCACGCAAAGGTCGCAAAGAAGAATATAAAATTTTGGTAGTGGTGTAGAAGAGGTGATTTCGGGGTGTCATTCTGAACGAAGTGAAGAATCTCTGTTTTTATAATACACTGTTATGATAAGAGATTCTTCGCTGCGCTCAGAATGA
>DZCT01000278.1 GCA_022736535.1 Desulfatirhabdium butyrativorans
TTAACCCGGGCCGTTCTGCTTTTATATCATTCTTCGCTGCGTTCAGAATGACAGCGGCATAATTTTCATCGCCTCTTCTGTATCACTGCCAACTTTTCATAAAAGCCTGAGTATGGAACAGAAAGATATTGATTATTTCAAATCACTTTTGATTAACCAGTTGGAAGAGCTTCTAAAACAGGGAGATGATGCTGTTTCCAGCATGAGGGATCCCCATGACAATCTGCCGGATCCCACGGACCGCGCTTCCTTTGATTTTGAACGAAATTTTATGCTCCGAATGCGGGACAGGGAAAGCAAACTGATCCATAAAATCCGAAAGGCGATTGAGCGAGTCGAAGAGGGGACATTCGGAATTTGTGAGACATGCGGGGAAGATATTCCGATGAAACGCCTGATTGCCAGACCTGTCACAACTCAGTGCATCGAATGCAAAACCAAAGAAGAAGCTTTGGAGAAAGTCAGCGGCGAGTAAAAAAATCTTACTTTTTTTTGGAAACCGCGCGCCAGCCTGTGGCTTCTAAGTTAAAAGGGCGCAAAATCTTGCTGACATCTCTTGCCTGTTCTGTGATATAGAAGGCATTCGGGTCTTCTTCTTTCACAAGGGGAAGGAGCCACTTCAAATCGCGGCGCCGACAGGCAACATACAGTTCGATGACAGGTCCCTGCATCCCTTCGCCGATAAAAGTGGTGACAGGCTGTCCTTCTTTTCGGAGCCGAGCCGCCATTTCTTTTCCTTTTTCGATGCTGATGATGCGGAGAATAATCAGCCCGAATGCCAGTTTGCGTTCCACAAGAATGCCGACCACATTTCCTGTGGCATATCCGAGCGCGTAAAACAGCACCAATATGGGCGTTTTATTGATGTCATTGATGACTGCGCCGACGACGGTAATCCAGATGATGATTTCTATAAAGCCCAGAAAAAAAGCAAGCACTGTTCTTCCCTGAACAATCGCGATGGTTCTGATCGTTCCGATGGAAACATCGCAGATTCTGGCAACAAAAATAATGATCCCTTTCAGAAATACGTCCATATTGTTTTTCCTGTGACAACATCTTGTTTTAGTAGGATAATCTAACTTTAACGGCTTGCTGTCAAACGGGTTTTCAACCCGTTTGACTATTGCTTTGTCAAGTTTGATTTTGTGTGCGGAAATCTCCGGTGGGCAGCAAGCTGCCCACCCTACAAGTGTAGAACGGGTTTTCAACCCGTTTGACTATTCAGCACTCCGGATGGCAGGGGTGCGTCATTCACTACATCTCAAGCGTCACCCTCAGCACTTCGGGAATCGTGGTGACGCCTTCCCTCACTTTGCGCCATCCGTCCTGCCGCAATGTCACAAGCCCTTTCCGGATTGCCGCTGTCCTGATGGTTTCCGTGCCTGATTTTTCATTGATTTCTTTGCGAATATCCGCATCAACGGGCAGATACTCGAAAATTCCCATCCTGCCCCTGAAACCCGTGCTTCTGCATTCTTCGCAGCCTGTTCCGGCAAAAAAAGAAATGCTCTCCGCTTCTCCGGCTTGCAGATTCATGGAACGCAGCAGTTTCTCATCAGGCATGATTTGCGTTTTGCAATGGGGACAGATCACCCGTACCAACCGTTGCGCGAGAATGCCGAGCAGCGTCGAACTTAACAGAAAATGTTCCACTCCCATATCGAGAAGGCGTGTGATCGCGCCGGCGGCGTCATTGGTGTGAAGCGTGCTGAACAGCAGATGTCCGGTCAGCGCGGACTGCACCGCAATCTCGGCGGTTTCCCTGTCCCGGATTTCGCCCACGAGAATAATATCCGGATCCTGGCGCACAATCGAGCGCAGCCCGCCTGCAAATGTCAGTCCGATTTTGGGATTGACCTGTATCTGATTGACGCCCCGCATCTGATATTCCACCGGGTCTTCCAGCGTGATGATTTTGTTTTCAGAAGAATTAATTTTGGCAAGCGTGGTGTAAAGCGTTGAAGTTTTGCCGCTTCCGGTGGGGCCCGTGACAAGTATCATGCCGTAAGGCTGTGCAATCAGTTCGTTGTAGCGGGAAAGCATATCCGGAGGAAAACCCAGCTTTTCCAAATCAAGCACAAGGTTTTCTCTGTCCAATATGCGCATCACAAGGCTTTCGCCGAAGATGGTCGGCACGGTGGAAACCCGGAAATCCGTTTCTTTGTCCGCAACTCTGAGTTTGATTCGTCCGTCCTGGGGCAGACGCCTTTCCGCTATGTCCAATTTGGACATGATTTTGACTCTGGAGATAATGGCAGCCTGAAGACGGCTCGGCGGCGATTCCGCCTCATGCAGCACACCGTCAATACGGTATCTGACTTTAAATTCATTCTCAAAAGGCTCAAAGTGAATATCGCTTGCCCGAAGTTCTACCGCATGTAAAATCAGGCGGTTGACCAATCGGATGATGGGCGCTTCCGAAGCAAGGTCTCTGAGGTGCGCGATGTCCGCTTCGCCGCCGACTGCGCCGCTTTCGCCCAGATCGGCATAGATATTCTTATCCGCCTCCTGTATGATGGTTTCAATAGACTGTCTTCCCGCGCCGTATAATCTTTCAATGGCTTCGGCAATGTCTTCAGGCTTGCCCTCCGATGTCTCAATATTCAGACCGTAGGCGAATTTCAAAGCCTCCGTCGCGCCGATGTCTCCGGGTTCAGCCATGGCGATTCCCAGCGTATCTTCCTTGAGATACAGCGGGACAAAGCGAGACTGCTTCATGAATTTCACAGAGAGGTTGCCCAGCACAACAGCTTCTTTGGGATAATCCTGATAAGATACGTGAGATATTTTGTTTTCGTTATTCATACAATTGCTGACCCTGTTTAATTAAATGTAGGTCGGGGTGAGCAGGCTCACCCCGACCTACAAAATTGTCAACTTGACGGCATTGACGCTCCGTGTGGGAATGTCCGATCCGAACTGAGTTTCTTTAAGAAACTCAGTTTGTTGCTGTCTATTCTAAGCCGGGGCGGACGCGGAGCGTCCGGGCTGCATTCCCACGCGGAGCGTGGGAACGAGTTCAAGTGCGTAACTCATAAACAGTTTATCCGTCGGCTTTCATCTTTGCTATAATTTCATCCCTGACCCGCTGCCAGTCTTCCACAGCAATCTGACATGTTCCCACAGCCCGATGTCCGCCCCCGCCGTATTTCAGCATCAGCGAACCCACATCGGTTTTGGAAGTCCGGTTGATGACGCTGTGTCCGCAGGTGAAGACCACATTCTGCCTGTTCAGCCCCCATATTATGCGCACAGAGATATTCTGTTCCGGAAACAGGATATATTCTTTAAAGCGGTTTCCCACAAAGAATTCTTCAACATTGAGAAGGTCAATCACCAGCACATTACCGTCAATCCTGCTGTTTTCCCGAATCATATCTTCGTGATATTTTTCCTGCCTGAAATATCGGGACATGCGTTCCTGAACATCGGGAATCGCAAAAATTTCATAAACAGACAGGGTGCGGCAATAGCGGATCAGGTCTTCGGTCAGTTGATAATTGGAAATCCGGTAATCTTTATATCTGCCCAGACCCGTGCGGGGGTCCATCATGAAGCCCATGGCGATCCAGTCGGTGGGAAAAGCGATTTCGTCAATGCTCAACTGTGCGCTGTCGCATTTGTCAACAGCCTTCATAAAGCCGTTTTTGTCAAACTTGGAAAACTTTTCCGCGCCCCCGCAGTAGTCATATATGACTCTGGCGCAGCTCGGGGCTTGGCAGCTTCTGCCTTTGAACTGAAAATTTTCGGTCAGTTTCAGACGCTCCTGTTCGCTGGAATGGTGATCGAACCAGAGACCGCAGCCCGGCACATAAGGAATATTTGCCAGCACATCGTTTTCCGTCACCGCCACCTTGCCGTCCTGCACATCTTTGGGATGGACAAATTTGTATTCATTCACAATCCCGGCTTCTGTCAGTAAAACCGCACATGCGAGACCGTCAAAATCTGCTCTTGTCAATAAGCGCATAACATGACTCCTTCCCTGAAAAAAGTTTGCCACGAATGGAAAAGCTTTGCCACGAATGGACACGGATTTTTCACGAATGTAACAACACGAATGAATTAAATATTCTCGTTCCCACGCTCTGCGTGGGAACGTCAACCCGGTGCAATCACGGAATGCGCTGCCTGTAAGCGGACGCGGAGCGTCCGGTCTGCATTCCCACGCGGAGCGTGGGAACGAGATCAACTGCGTAACTCATTCGTGTGTTAAAATTCGTGTTACCCGTTTTATAAGATCGGTCGTGTTCATTCGTGGCTGAAAAAACAAATCATTTATTCAACGCTTCTATCAGATATACCGAAATGCCGGTATTTGTCAAGAAAAGAGAATAAAAATAACAGATTGACTTATAACGAAAGGCATGTTGTTTTCTCTTTGCGCCCTTAGCGATCTTTGCGAGAGACAGGTTTCTCGCAAAGCACGCAGAGAACGCAAAGTTAAATAAATTGAATATGCTGTAACTATTCAGATGTTATCTTTCTTTTATCTCTTTGCGCCCTTAGCGATCTTTGCGAGAGATAAATTTCTCGCAAAGCCCGCCAAGAGCGCAAAGTTTCAGAAGATTTTAATATATCTTAACTGTTCGACTTTCTTTTTTTTTTGCGTACTTTGCGATCTTTGCGAGAAACTAACTTCTCTCGCCGAAAATCGCGGTTCCGATGCGGACAAGCGTTGCGCCTTCTTCAATCGCAGCTTCAAAATCTCCGGTCATTCCCATAGATAATTCATCCATTGCAATATTGGCGATGGCTGCCGCTTTGATGCGGTCACGCAGTTCCCGCGTCGCTGTAAAATACGGACGGACTTTCTCCGGCTCGTCATAAAAGGGCGGGATGGTCATCAATCCTTTGACGGACAGATTTTTAAGCTGGCTGATTTCTTTTACCAGCTTTTGGACTTCGTCCGCCGATGCGCCGGATTTTGATGCTTCTTCGCCGATGTTCACCTGTATGAGTATGTCCTGAATTTTGGCGATTTTGCGAGCCTGTTTATCCAATTCTGCGGCTAATTTGAAGCTGTCAACCGTATGAATGAGATCAAAAAGTTTCACGGCGTATTTTGCCTTGTTGGTCTGGAGATGCCCGATAAAATGCCATGATACCGCACAATCGGACAATCGGCTGATTTTATCTTGGGCTTCCTGAATGTAATTTTCGCCGAGAAGCAAAACGCCGGATGCCACAGCCTCCCGAACCCTGTCTGCCGGAACGGTTTTGCTCACCGCCACTAACCGCACGGTTTCAGGATTTCTGCCGCAGGCTTGCGCCGCCAGCCGGATACGTTCTTTTATTTTTTCAACTTGTTGTTTTATCACGACCTCACCCCCCTGCCCCCTCTCCGAAGGAGAAGGAGCGTAATTTCCCTTTCCTTGCGCCCATCTCCAATTGTCTGAACCCTGATTAAAGGATTAAAAGATTAAAGGATTTCTGTCAGACCTTTCAGACTTGTGTGATTTCAAAGACCCGGTGTGAACAGGCTGAACAGAAATCATGAAAATCCTTTAATCAGGTGAATCAGGGTTCAGACATTGTGTGCGGATCAGAACCTGCTTGACCCGGCTCACCTTTGCTGACCGGAAGACAGAACCAGCCGGAACCCCACATCACCGTGCCGATTATCAGGCGGGCTGTTGTTACGGTAAGCCGACCGGCAGTTCTGCATACCGAAGAAAAAACTGCCGCCGCGAACAACCCTAAGCGAGTCGCTGCTCCATCGGATATGTATCGGATCTGTCTGATTTTTATTATATATATCCTTGTTGTATATATCCTGACACCATTCCCCTACATTGCCGTGCATGTCATACAGTCCCCATGCGTTAGGTTCAAGCTGCGCGGCAGGATGTGTTGTTCTCCCTGAATTTTCATTAAACCGGGCATATTTTGTCAATTTTCCGGAGTCATTTCCGAAAGAATATGCGGCAGTTGTTCCGGAGCGGCAGGCATATTCCCACTCCGCCTCAGTGGGCAGCCGGTAATTCTTTCCTTCCTTGCGGTTCAATTTCTTTATAAATTCCTGCACATCATTCCACGACACCCTTTCCACCGGACAGTCATCTCCGCAGTTCCTGAAATGAGACGGATTGTTTCCCATGACCGCTTTCCACTGCCCCTGTGTCGCTTCAGCGGTCTGCATGTAAAAGCCTTGGGTCAGCGTTACCCGATGCTGTTTCTCATCATCGCCTCTTCCCAGATCGTTTTCAGAACTTCCCATCATAAAAGTCCCCGGCGGAATATATACAAATTCCATGCCTATAGAATTGCTTATTTTCCTGCCCGCCGGCGCAGTCTCAGTCGTTGATTCAGGCTCCGGCTTCGCTGCCGGAACAGACACAGGCACAGGTTCGGATTTCGGCTTCGTTATCTCCACAGATGGCGGCGCAGGTTCGGGGTTCGTTTCCGGTCTTGCTGAAACTGCCGGTTCGCTGACCGCTGCGCCGCCGCTGCCCGCAAAATAAAAATCTCCCATCAGAGAAGAATGCTCCCAGGGAATCTGTTGATTCGAGGTTTTACCGGCAACATCAATGCGGGTATTTTTCAGCACCTTTTCGATGGTCAGCCCCGGAGTTTTGATATGCTTGAGCAGATAACGGGTATAAACGCCGTTTCTTTCAGTTCCGCCGTCCGAGGCTGTTTTATCCGGAGATGTGGCATAAGCGATGATTGATCCGGCTGGCGCGTCCATTTTTGCCAGACCTACGGAATATATTCCCCGGGTTCCGAATGCACGCTCAAAAGGATTGTTCCGGCAGGCATCAAGAATAATGATATTCAGCATGTTTTCAGCATCTTCCATCTTCCCCAG
>DZCT01000708.1 GCA_022736535.1 Desulfatirhabdium butyrativorans
TGTCATTCCGAACGCAGTGAGGAATCTGAGATTCTTCGCTTCGCTCAGAATGACACAGGGTGTGATCAGAATGGCAGGCATCCATCTCTGCGGATGAGACATTCTGCGTGTCTGCGGATGAGACATTCTGCGTGTCTGCGGATGAGACATTTTGCGATGTCTGACACAACTGGTTCAGCAGGATAAAGCGGTATCCCTCCAGAATGTCTGTTGCAGTCTGATGCTGAATTTTTCGGGTAACAGACAGAAATTTCTGTATATCCGAAAACAGACGCGCTAAATTGCCGCCCTGAAAAAAAGCGTTGACGGTTCTGCCGAAAGCCAGAATGTATCCCGCATCAGTCAGATTACCCGATGCAAGCCCCGCCTCATAGCCTTGTGTATTAAAAGATTCAGCCTCTCTGATATGTTTGACCCAGTGACAGAGTTTTGCCGAAATGCAGAAACAGGCAGTGCATTTATAAGCAGGCTGCATCAGTTTTTCGCTCAGTTTCAGACCCAGAAGACCGCAACTGTATGCGGCCCGCCAATGGCTGTCCCTACGCTGACCCGAAGCCTGAGCTGACAGCACGCTGTTCAGGACTGTCCCGTAAACACTGTAAGCATAAGCAGATTCCGCAGTATGCCCCCGGCGCAGCGACAGATTCACCATCAGCGCGGCAGTCCATGAATAAATCTCAGGACGGGTGAAACAGGAGAGTTCATTGAGTTTCTGCAAGGTCTGCATCAGCGATTTCAGGTCCGGCATACAGGTCAGGATCAGAGGTTTTTCAAGATTTGAGCCGAGAACTTCCGACAGCAGCTCTCCGTTTTCCGCGATCAGTCGCTCTGTTTCAGACGCGAAATCCGAGTCGGGCGCGGCGCAGCCCGACAGCAGCAGCGCGTTTCTGCACGCAGCAAAAGCCTCTCTGTATTCGCTGTCAGATGTGTGCTGTTTCATCGTAGCCTGTCAAGCGAGAAGAATTGAGAAGTGAGAATTGAGAAGTGAACACTTCTCAATTCTCACTCTCCCCGATGAGTTCTTTCACCGTTGCCAGCAGCGCTTCCCGGCTGACCGGTTTGGCAAGGCTGCGGTTGACCCCGAATTTTTCAGCCATTGTCAGAAAAATTTCCGGCGTTTTCAGTCGTCCGCCCCCGGAAATGGCGATAATTTTCACATCCGGATATTTCCGCCGAAGCTCTATAATGGTTTCTATGCCTTCTTTTTCCGGCATTAAAATATCTGTAATAATCAAATCCGCAGGATTTTTACGATGGAGTTGAAGACCGATGCCCCCGTCGGGCGCATCTTCAACTTCATAACCGGCGCGCTCCAGTGTCAGCCGAAGAAGTGAACGGATCGCTTCTTCATCATCAATTATCAGAATACGCTTCAACATTTTTCTCCGTAAAACAATTTTCAAAATCATTTCCGTAGGGTGGACAGCTTGCTGTCCACCCTACGGCTGTGTCACCCTGAGCGAAGGCGAAGGGTCTCTTCCCTGTCATTCCGAACGCA
>DZCT01000709.1 GCA_022736535.1 Desulfatirhabdium butyrativorans
TAACGAGATTTGCCGTTCCGATATCTTCACTCCCAGAGATTTTTTCACTTCGGTCAATGCGGAAATCGCTCACGGGACCCTTGAACTCAGATATATATCTAACGGACATCCGCGTTTTTTTCTCATTCGGGGAAAAGAGATAGAAGGACTGCCCGAACACGGAAAACCCGGAAGGCATCTGCCGATTCCGCTCAACCCGGAAACCGCATATTCCGCAGGGTCATTCAGGCTTCAAAAAGGCGACCGGCTGATTTTTTATACAGACGGTCTGACCGATATGCCCAAGGCAAACCAAAAGAAAGTCATCTCTTTCCAAGAATTGAAAGAGATTGCGGGAGATATGATCCGGCATGATCCGAAAATGCCTGTTTCCGATCTGATGCGGGGGATGCTGAAAACAGTTTCGGAAATCAGCGGCGTGGAAGTCGTGCCTTTTTCGCGAAATGCCTCAGATGATGATATTACAATGATTTGTCTTGAAATCGAAGATCAAACCGCGTATCAGGAAAATATGCTGTTCCCCCAAAATCTGAATGATCTTTCCGAAACCCTCAGCGTCCTGTATGAAGATATTCGCTATGAACTGGAGCTGCGGGGACATACAATTTCCGAACTGGGGCTCCGGTCACTGCTGACGGAAAGTATTGTAAACGCATGGATGCACGGCAACCGGCAGGAACCGGGCAAATCCGTCAGGGTTCGCCGGCGCTGCGGAAATGATTTTCATCTTGAAGTGACAGATGAAGGACAAGGCTTTGATTTTACATCTGTTCCGAACCCGAAATCCGAGGAAAATCTGACCAGCGCATCCGGAAGAGGCTTGTATATTATCCGGCGTTATTCGGATACGATGGAATGGGGAGACGGGGGCAGGCGGCTGATGCTGTCTGTCAGAAAGCATCACGAAGATATTGAGCAGGCGCATGTCAGACGAACCGAAAAGCTGATGAGACTTTGGTAAATTTTCCCACAGAGCGCACAGAGAATTTTTTAAAAACTCTGTGAACGCTGTGGGCTTTTTCTCTCTGTGTTCTCTGTGGGAAACAAAGTCAAAAGCGATTCGGTATCAGATTCGGAAACAAGAAAGGCGATATGAAACTTACAGTTGCTTGTGATAAAAAATGTGTCCGTTTTACGCCTGAAGGTGACATTGATGAACGGGGCGCGGACATTCTCGACAAACACTTTCAGGAATTGGATAAAAAAGAGATCGGCGAATTAGTGCTGGATTTCAAAAATGTTGACTACATCGGCAGTTCCGCCATCGGACAGTTGATTCTGTTTTATAAAAAATTGGCGGAAACCCGATGCAAAATACGGATTGAAAATGTCTCCAAGGATATTTATAACTTGCTGTTAGACTTGGATATAGACAAACTTATCAGCATCTCCAGATATTAGGCGGCGTCTGTCATTTCAAACAACAGTTGTCATTTCGAGCTCATTTTGTCATTTCAAGCCCATTTTGTCATTTCAAGCCCATTTTGTCATTTC
>DZCT01000279.1:0-3538 GCA_022736535.1 Desulfatirhabdium butyrativorans
CAGCGGTCCCTTGCATCCGAGCCGGTTGCTTTCATAGCCGGTTGCCCGCTCGCGTGCGGCTAAGAGTGCGCAAAGCGCAGCGCCCGAAGCCGAATCCTGAATCACGCCGCCGCCCGTGCTGTCTGATTTGAATTTGCCGGGCAGCCCGATCATATCTGCCACCCAATCGAGAACATGCGTTTCCAATTCCGTGCAGGCGGGGCTTGTCGCCCAGAGCATTCCCTGCACGCCGAGACCCGCGGAAAGCAGTTCGCCGAGAATCGCTGGACAGGAGGCGTTTGCCGGAAAAAAAGCAAAGAAATTAGGCGATTGCCAATGAGTAATGCCGGGGAGAATGAGCGTGTTCACATCTTTGAGGATGCTTTCAAACGCCTCGCCGTGAAGCGGCGGCTCCGGAGGCAGCAGGGCGCGCAGTTGCCCCGGTTCTGCCAGGGACAGAACCGGAAATGACTCGATATTCTCGTAGTAATCAGCGATCCAGTCAACCACCGCCCTTCCGTAAGTGCGAAATTCTCCGGGGCTCATGTGGAAACTCTTTTTTTCAGACATTTATCCTCCTGTGAATCCGTATCATGCCGCGTGTCCGAATTAAAAACATCGGCATGTCCTTTGAGTTGAGAGTTTTTTCAAAAAAATTCGTTTATATATACCTTAATCTTCATTAAAAAGCAAGCCCTGTTTTCTGTTATTTTCTGACTTTGAATGTTCAATCAACTGATTATACAAACAGGAGTTCACAGTCGGCTCGCTCACGGCTCGGATTTTTTTCATCAACTGCGTAACTCCCGACAAAATTACTTGAAAATAATATATTGCTTTATTTAATATTTTACGGTATAAAATTCAGCAGTGTTGCAGAAGAGGTGATGAATCTTGTCCCTGTCATTCTGAACCGAAGCCTTGAGCAAAGGGGCAGAGAAAGCGCATTTCCGCCCCCTAAGCCCTAACTCCCTGACAACAAATGACAAATTTTGAAATGACTCAGACCCGAAAAGCGGAAATTCTCAGGCAGAGAGCGAGACTGCTGGCAAAAGAATCTGAAAAGATTAAAGAAGATGCGGAACATCTTGAGATTGTCGAGTTTCTGCTTGCCCATGAAAGGTACGGAATGGAGCTGATCCATATCCGGGAAGTCTATCCCTTAAAGAAAATGACGCGTGTTCCCTGTACGCCTCCCTTTGTTCTCGGCATCATTAATTTCAGGGGACAGATTCTTTCGATTATTGACATCAAAAAATTTTTTGATCTTCCCGAGCGGGAAAATACAGAACAGAAACGGGTAATTGTGCTTTGTTCCGAAGAGATGGAATTCGGTATGCTCACGGATGAGATTCTCGGAGTAAAATCAGTGCCTTTGTCCGATATTCAGACTTCGGTGGAAACGCTGAACGGCATCCGGGCAGAATATCTCAGAGGCATCACAGAAGACCGGCTGATTATCCTGAACGGCGCAAAAATTCTTTCGGACAAAAATATCGTGGTGCATGAGGAAGTGTGATTTTTGCCGGTGATGCAGAAAACGAAACTGTCCGGAGTGCATTTTTTTGCTGCTGTAGAACGGGTTTCAAACCCGTTTTACTGCCCGGGGTGCAAACGAACGGGAAGCGAAGCGTCTTTTGCGGCTGTAGAACGGGTTTCAAACCCGTTTTACAGAACAGAACCAATCCGAGTGCGCCATTCGGCTGTAGAACAGGTTTCAAACCCGTTTTACTGTCCGGAATATCATTTCCCATGCCTGCCACGGGTCCGGCAAGCCGTAGAACGGGTTTCAAACCCGTTTTACTCTCCGGAGTGCAAACGAAAGGGAGAAGCAAACATGAAAAAAATATTCAGTTATCTATTTTTATTTATTACAATTTTTTCGCTCTCTCCGGCTGCTGTCCCCAGCAGGGCGGAAGCAAAAGCGGATGTGCGGATTACAGGGGAAAAGTTTTCGCTTTATGCGGATAAAACGCCGCTGAGGAATATTTTGCAGCAGATAGCGGAATCGGGCGTCACCGTCCGCATTGACCCGGAACTGAATCCCGACATTTCAGCCTCATTTAAAGACCGGGACCTTCAGCAAGCGATTGATTCAATTCTCAAACCCTTGAATCATGTTCTGATATGGGATTCTGTGGAAGTCGCGCAGGGGCGCATTTTCAGGCTTGCGGAAATTCAGATATTCCGTCCCGGTGAAAAAGAACGCATGAAAACCCTGAAGAAAAATTCAGGATTGGCTGTGGTGAAAAATCCCAAAAACGGCTCGCTTTTTGTCAAAGACGAAATACTGCTCCGGCTTGGGCCCGGCATGAGCTTTTCCTCATTTAAAAAACTGATAGAAAAAATCGGCGGCACGATCCTTGAGAAAAATGCCGCTCTGGGCATTTACAAAATCCGCCTTCCTGAAAATACCGATGTTCCCGCGCTGGCAGAGATGATTTCCAAATATCCGGGCGTCAGAAAAGCCGAACCGAATTATGCCTATCATGTCGGTATCGCAAAGGAACTTTTTCCTTCCCTGTTCGGAGACAAGGTTATCTCACCGAGCAAAGGTTCTGTGCCGGTAGCAATTCTTGATACAGGACTGGCGCCGGTTTCAAGTCTTGACAGTGTTGTTACAGCGTCTTTGGATGCCCTGAATCCTGACGAACCCATTTCGGATGATCAGGGACACGGCACGCAGATGGCATTGATCGCCTCCGGTCTTGTCCAGCCTTACGGTACAAAAACAGCGTCTGAAAACTACCCGCCGATTATTTCCATCAAAACCTTTGATGAAAACGGTTTCACTTCCGATTTCGGTATCATGCGAAGCCTTGATTTTGCCATAGAAAACGGCGCACGGGTGGCAAGCCTGAGCTGGGGTTCTGAAACCGAAAGTGAATTTCTGGAAGAAGCTTTGACTTATGCCGAGTCAAAAAATCTCATTGTTGTGGCAGCCGCAGGAAACGAAGCCACAGGAAAGCCGTTTTATCCTGCCGCGTATTCCTCCGTGATCGGCGTGGGCGCGCTGAAACCTGACGGCAGTTCGTGGGAAAAATCAAACTACGGAAGCTTTGTGGACATATCCGCTCCGGGATTTGCAAGCCTGCCGGTGGGTTACGAAGGCGACCCCGGTATGTATGCGGGAACGTCCATTTCCACAGCATACACGGCAAACCGGATCGCCGCTTATCTGTCCGAGCATCCCAAAGCAACAAAGCTGCAAGTGCTTGCCGCGCTGAAGGAGATGTTCTGAAAAATGCGGTCATAAAAAATAAATCTTGACAAGCCTGATTCAAAAAAAGTAATATGACAAATTATGAAAATCGGGCAGCAGATAAAAGCGGTGCAGATTCAAGTGATCGAAAACATCAGAGGGTGGTGGCGGCAGATCTGTTTCTACGGGTGTGCCGACGGAATGTTTTAGCCTTATTTATCATAAATTCAATTAGATACCGAAGACCGTGGGCAACCTGAAGCTCACGGTCTTTTTTGTTTTGAAGAGCCGTGGAATTTTTCTTTCACGGCTTTTTTTATGCCGAAAACACTGTTCCGGAGTGCTAAAATGAAATTT
>DZCT01000279.1:3638-6752 GCA_022736535.1 Desulfatirhabdium butyrativorans
AGCATTTATACACCTGCTAAAATTTCACTGCGTTCATTTCAGCACTCCGGAGGAAGCGCTTCCACGTTTAACTTAACAGCATTGACGCGGCGCGTGGGAATGAGAATTTAAGTATTTGACTTATATAACATATTAAAATAAAAACTAAACAAGGAGAAGACAAGAACCATGCTGATCAGTCAATTTCCGGACAAAGAACTTTTCTGCCGATTGTCCGAGCAAAAGAATGTCATTCCCGTCTGCGCTGAAACCCTTGCAGACACGGAAACGCCGGTTTCCCTCTTGAAGAAAATCTGCAAAAACAGCGAGAATGTCTTTCTGCTGGAAAGTGTGGAAGGCGGCGAAAGATGGGCAAGATACAGTTTTCTCAGCGCGTCGGCGCGGTCTCATGTCCGTGTGTATCGTGAATTTGTGGAAGTTCGGGAAAAAGGTTCGGTGAGACAAATTCCGCACAAAGGCGATCCGCTTTCGGTTTTGCGGGAGCTGATGAGACAATATCAGCCGGCTCAAATTCAGGGACTTCCGAGATTCTGGGGCGGAATGGTGGGCTATCTGACTTATGAGACAGTTTCCTTTTTTGAGGCAATTCCGAACCGGCTGCCGGAAAGCGAGCCTATTGCTCATTTCATCATCCCGGACGAGCTTCTGATTTTTGACAATATCCGTCACACGCTCTTCTGCGTTGCCATTGCCTTTACGGATGATGAAACGGATCCGGCAGTTTCATTTCACAATGCAAAAGCCCGTGTGAAATGTCTCTTGGAAAAAGTCGAGCAGAATATTGCTGAAACACAGCAAGTTGAAAATCCGGGCGAGTTTGAATTGACTCCTCTTTATGACTCAGACGTGTATCGGGAAGCCGTTAAAATAACGAAAGACTACATTCGGGCAGGAGACATTATTCAGTCGGTGATTTCACAGCCTTTTGTATGCGAACCTGCGCCGGATCTCTGGAGTCTTTACCGGGCGCAGCGTTTCATCAATCCCTCGCCTTATCTCTTTTTCTTCAAGCTGGGAAATACAGCACTGGTGGGGTCATCGCCTGAGACAATGGTGAGATTGGAAAACCGCATTGCCACGCTCCGCCCCATTGCCGGGACCCGCCCCAGAGGCAAAAACGAACAGCAGGATCGCAGTTTTGCCAATGAACTGCTTCAGGATGAGAAAGAACGCGCCGAACATCTCATGCTGGTGGATTTGGGGCGCAACGATCTGGGACGCGTCGCGGAAGTCGGCACCGTACAAGTTACTGATTTGATGATTGTAGAGCGATATTCTCATGTCATGCACTTGGTTTCAAATATCTGCTGCGATCTCAAGCCGGAATACGACGCGTGGGATTTGATCCGAGCGACATTTCCGGCAGGCACGCTCTCCGGCGCGCCCAAAGTCCGGGCAATGGAAATCATTGCGGAACTTGAGAAAGAACCCCGCGGACCCTACGGCGGTGCGGTGGGCTATGTGTCGTTTCACGGCAATATGGATTTGGCGATTACCATCCGCACCGCGTGCGTGCAGGAAAAACGACTCACGGTAAGGGCGGGCGCGGGCATTGTCGCGGATTCCGATCCTGAGCGGGAACGCGTGGAAACCGAAAACAAAGCAAAAGCCATTCAGAAGGCATTGAAACTTGTGGGGGATAAAAATGATTTTAATGATTGATAATTACGACTCTTTTACTTATAATCTCGTGCAGTATTTGCAGGAACTCGGCGCGGCGGTCAATGTAGTGCGGAATGACAAGCTGTCTGTCCCGGAAATTGAAGCGATGAAGCCTTCGGCAATCGTGATTTCGCCCGGTCCCGGCAGACCCGAATCCGCAGGCGTGTCGCTCGATGCGATCCGGCATTTTTCGGGAAAAATACCGATTTTGGGCGTATGTCTGGGGCATCAGTCCATTGGCATTGCCTTCGGCGGACAAGTGATCTCCGCCAAACGGCTGATGCACGGCAAGACTTCGGAAATCCGCTCGGACGGAAAAAGCATTTTCAAAGGGCTGCTAAAGCCCTTTCAGGCAATGCGGTATCATTCTCTTGCAATATCGAGAGATAATTTCCCAGAATGCCTTGAAATCACAGCAGAATCTGAAGACGGAGAAATCATGGGCGTCCGGCATCGGGAGCATCCGACGGAAGGCATTCAGTTTCACCCGGAATCCATCATGACAACGGTGGGCAAGCGGCTTTTGAGGAATTTTCTGGAATATTCGGATTGATGACCGTATCGAAAAGAAAAGGTTCTCGCAAAGGGCGCAGAGAACGCAAAGAAATTTTTTATAAAAAAGCTTTTTTCCTTTGCGCCCTTTGCGGTCTTTGCGAGAAACATATCTGAAGCAAAAGGAGGTGATTTGATGTCATTATCTGTTCTGAAAAACAAAAAAGCTTACACCTACGGCGATTATCTGAACTGGCCCTATGAGCTAAGATGCGAGTTAATCGAAGGAGAAATTTATGATATGAGTCCTGCGCCCTTGCGCCGTCATCAGAAAGTAGCAGTAGAATTACTAACTCAAATAGCAGTTTTTTTGAGAGATAAAACCTGTGAAGTTTATATCTCGCCCTTTGACGTGCGGCTGCCGGAGAAAGACGAGGCGGACAGCGAGATTACAACTGTGGTTCAGCCAGACATTTCCGTGATATGCGATCCGACGAAATTAGATGAACGGGGATGCAAAGGCGCGCCGGATTTTATTGCTGAGATATTGTCTCCTTCCACCGCCGCCAAAGATCAAATACAGAAAACAGCTTTGTATGAAAAGCACGGCGTGAAGGAATACTGGCTCATTCATCCCATAGATAAACTACTGACCGTGCGGCTTCTGGGAGCGGACGGAAAATACGGGATTCCGGCAATTTATGAGGGCAAAGGCAGGCGGGCAATTGCGGTGCTTCCTGATTTGGAAATAGATTTGGACGCGGTGTTCAGGGAATAAGCATTGGGAAATGGAAATAAAAGTTTCTCGCAAAGAACGCAGAGAACGCAAAGAAAAAAAACAGATGAAAGGTCAGATTTTTTTTATAATATCCTGATAAAATATGTCATTTTGGGTGAAATTCCCTGTCATTTCGAGCGAAGCGAGAAATCTTATCGTTCATAACCGTAAGATTTCTCCTC
>DZCT01000006.1 GCA_022736535.1 Desulfatirhabdium butyrativorans
TTTGGAGTAAACTGTTTTCTGCTGATTCAGGATATGAGTAAATATTTCGGAATATTTTTTCACACATGAGTCTTTAGAAGCGTCATAGTACCAGCCACCGTTTCTGTATTCGCCAAAAGCCTTGTTTAACTGCCTGATAATCTTAATATTATTACGAAAAATATTTTTTGCATCATAATAAAACCATATCTCAATTTCGGGATCGGCAAAGAAAAAAATAATAGAAATATGAGGGTTAATTTCTTTTATTTTCTCGATGAAACGGCTTTTAGAAGTACAGTATTTTCTTTGTGCATCCTGCATCCTGCAATCTGTATCATCTAAAACAATAAGAGCAACAGCAATTTGATTATATTCATTTTTTTTGAATCTCTCAATAATTCTTTCTAAAAGGTTGCTGCCTGTAATTCCGCTGTCATGAGACTTTATTTCTGCACGCTGCTCTCGTTTGAATTTCGGTCCCCTTTTTGTTACGGCGGGAACAATCCTTTTATAATCAATATCACCTCGAATTTTCTTTAAAAACTCCTCGCCGCCGCCGAGTTCCGTATAGCCGCCGGTGTAAGCGCATAAGACTACCACGGCCATCCCCCTATTGAAGGGTCTCCGACGCGATACAAATCCCCCAATTCCCATCCTTCATTTATAAAGCTTTTCAGTTCTTCGCTTAAAGTCAAAGGGATGACGCTTCCGTCTCTGTTGAAAATATAAACATTTGCCTGTTGCTGCATCAGCAGGTAAGTCATAGGATCCAGCAGTTCTGGAGAATGAGTGCTTAAAAATATCTGAATTTCCCTGCTGGCATCTCTGATGATATTGCTTAATTCTCGCAGCCATGCCGGGTGAAGATTTAATTCAGGTTCATCAATAAACAGCACTTTCGGTTTTTCAGGAGAACAGAGAAGAAAAAGCAGAACCATCAGCCTTACCGTACCGTCAGACAGTTCATTTAATTCAAAGCGTCTGTTTTTAATCATTAAAAAAATATTGACATTCTCATCGCCCACAATTTCATAATCCAGACTGTCAACCGGCATAAACTTCCGAAGCTGTTCAAGATATTCCATTTTAAAACTGGGATGTTTCGGAAAAATCACCCTTAACACATTTGCAAAATTACTACATTGCTCATTGACAAATCTTTCCTCGCCGCGAAGCTTGGAATATGATTTTATATCTCTGACAGATATATTGGCAAGCTGATAATACTTCCATGTGCCGAAATAAGTTTTTACCGATTCCGCCGTACCGTAAAACAGAGGATAGGCAAACTGTGTAAAATCTTTGCGCTTGAACAACCTGTCAATCTGATTGAAAATACTTTCTTTTAGGCTGGCTTCGACTTTAAGGCTGCTTGTTTTTCCCGCTTTTTTTATGGGAAAAAAACATTCTCCCCGGGCGGATCCGTGACAACTGACCCATTGAAAAGGCTTTTTCTGCCCCTGAAATGGCTCGGCGTAAGCCAGTTTTTCAGCGTCTATCATTGTGTTGCAGTGATAATCCTGTTCGGGAATCAAAAGACTTAACGTATAAGTCAGGTCTGAATACCCGGATGCGGTATTTATTGTCCATTCAAAAGAAATTCTATCGCTTTCTGTATAACGGTTCAGCATTGCTCTGAATCTTCTTTTCAAAACCGACTGTTCAAAGCCGAGTCTGAAAAGATCAATCGGATAGCTCATTGCCTCTATCAAATTGCTTTTCCCGCTGTTGTTTGAACCGATAAAAATATTGAGATTGTTGAATATTAAAGCGTCTTTTATCACGACATTTTTATAATTTTGAACGGCAAATTTTTTCAGCATGTTATGAATCTTGAATATGACTGCATTAAACCGCGTATAGGAAAAAACGGATTCCCGTTTCCGCAGGAATCCGCAGTGTGAAAAAAATATTTGAGATTACTAAGGATTCGCATCAATATTCAGCAGATGCCCCATTTTCAGCTTTTTGCATTCCAAGTAGCAGCGATTGAACTCATTCGGCTCGACTTCGATGGGAACTTGCTCCACAATGCTGAGACCGTAGCCTTCCAAGCCCACCATTTTTTTGGGATTGTTCGTCATCAGCCGCATTTTTCTCACGCCCACAGCCGCGAGAATCTGCGCGCCGATGCCGTAATCTCTCAAATCCGCCTTAAAACCCAGCTTTTCATTTGCCTCAACCGTATCCAATCCGTGATCCTGCAAGGCATAGGCTTTCAGCTTGTTCACAAGACCGATGCCCCGACCTTCCTGTCGGAGATACAGCAGAACCCCCGCGCCTTCTTTGTCCATGATCTGCATTGCCTTATGCAGTTGATCTCCGCAGTCGCAACGCATGGAGCCGAAAATATCGCCGGTCATGCACTCCGAATGCACACGGACAAGAATGGGTTTTTCCGGCTCGATATTGCCTTTAATCATAACGATATGGAGCAGATCATCCAATTCGCTTTCATACACCCGTATTTTGAAATCGCCTGCAAAACCGGTAGGCAATACCGTTTCCGGCGCGGCTTGATGGACAAAAGATTCTGTCCGCATCCGGTATTCAATCAAATCCGCAATGGTGCAGATGCCGATGTGATGTTCTTCGCTGAACTTCTCCAAATCCGGCATTCTGGACATGGTGCCGTCATCGTTCATAATTTCGCAAATCACGCCGGAAGGCTTCAAACCGGCAAGGCGTGCAAGATCAACAGAACCTTCGGTCTGTCCGGTCCGAGCCATGACGCCGCCCTTTTTTGCTCTCAGCGGGAAAATATGCCCCGGTCTGACAAGATCGGTGGATTTCGCGCCGTCGGCAACAGCGGTCAGAATGGTGGCGGCGCGGTCTGCGGCTGAAATGCCTGTGGTGACGCCTTTTCTTGCCTCGATGGACACCGTAAAACCCGTGTGAAATTTTGAGGTATTGTTTTCCACCATGAGGGGAAGTTCAAGCGCGTCCGCCATTTCGCCGGTCATGGAAAGACAGATAAGACCTCTCCCGTATTTTGCCATAAAATTAATGGTTTCAGGTGTAACTTTTTCGGCGGACATCGTGAGATCGCCTTCATTTTCCCGGTCTTCGTCATCCGAAAGAATGACCATGCGGCCGACTTTAATTTCCTGAATCGCCTCTTCGATTGTAATCAGTGGCATTGTGTTTTTTGTTCGCTCCTTTAACTATATATAGGCATTAAGCAGTTGAATTTTTCCCCGTTCTCATTCCCACGCTCTGCGTCAATGCCGTCAAGCTGACAATTCCGTAGGTCGGGGTGAGCCTGCGAACCCCGACATCATCCGGCAGGTGTCGGGGTTCGCGGGCTCACCCCGACCTACATTTTTCTCTTAACTTAATGCCATTGACGCTCCGCGTGGGAACGAGAAGTCAAGTGCTTAATTTTGCAAAAATAAAATTTTTGCACTCCGGAAGGGACGCAGAGCGTCCGGGCGGCATTCCCACGCAGAGCGTGGGAACGAGAACTCAACTGCAACTATATAAATCCGTTTTTTGCTAAAAACTGCATATCAATATTTGAATGTGCGCTCTCTTTTTTTCGGGTGAGAAAATGCTCCACATATTTTCCGATCATGTCGGTCTCGATATGAACCGTATCGCCGATTTTCTTGAAGCCCACTGTGGTGAGTTTTGCCGTGTGCGGAATGATGCTGACTTCAAAACTTGTTGCATCGCAGTTGTTGACGGTCAGGCTGATGCCGTCCACCGCAACCGAGCCTTTTTTTATCATATAACGGGACAGCATTTCCGGAACGCTGAAAGTGATGATAACGGCATTTCCGTTGTTTTTACGGTCTTTCAGAATTCCCGTGCCGTCTATGTGACCGGAAACCAAATGCCCGTCCAAGCGGTCGGAAACCCGAAGCGCACGCTCAAGATTGACGCGCTCCCCTGCTTTGGCATTGCTGAATGTGGTCAAGGAAAGGGTTTCAGGCGACACGTCAGCTTTAAACAGCCGTCCTTCCACTTCCACGGCAGTGAGACACGCGCCGTTGACCGCTATGCTGTCTCCCACCTTTGTCTCATTCAGAACAAAATCCGCCTCAATGCTCAGACGCCTGCCCTGCTGCCCCGAAGATTGCAACGACTTTATCGTTCCCAGACCTTCAATAATCCCTGTAAACATGGCTATTAACATATCCTTCAATCATCACATCATCGCCGAAGCGGCGCACCGAGATTTCTGTAAGCGGAATGCAGTCCTGCATTGACTCGGGTCCCGCGCCTCTGCAAATCGGCACACCGTCATCGCCCCCCAGAATTTTGGGCGCGTAAAAAAAGAAAACTTTGTCAACAATTCCTGCACGGAATGCCGAGGCAATCACCCGTCCGCCGCCTTCGATCAGAAGGCTTGTGACGCCCATCGCGCCCAATTTCTCCGTCAGCGCATTCAAATCAATCCTGCCGTCTTTGTCAAGCTGTGACTGAATCACCCTGACGCCGGATTTTTCGATTCGGCTTTTCTTTTCTTGCGAAATCGCAGTGCCGGTAAAAAGGATTGTATCACGGTCAGAATCCGACCGCAACACCTTTGCGTTTTCAGGAACAGAAAGACGGGTATCTAAAATAATCCTTGTGGGATCAATGGTTTTTATATCTTCCAAGCGGGCGGTGAGACTGGGATCGTCTTTCTTGACCGTATCCACGCCGACCATGATGGCGTCCAGCGCATGACGAAGCCGATGCACGAATTTTCTCGATTCTTCGCCGGAAACCCAGCGGGAATCGCCGGTTTTGGTGGCGATTCTGCCGTCAAGCGTTGCCGCGCATTTGACTACGACAAAGGGGCGTTTGGTTCTGACATATTTTATAAAAATTTCATTGAGCTTTCTGGCTTCGTCTTCGCACACGCCGACCGCAACTTCAAGCCCTTTGGAGCGCAGATAAGCATTTCCGCCGCCTTTCACATCGGGATTGGGGTCTGCCATTGCCGAAACTACCCGGCGGATGCCCGCGCTGAGAATTTTTTCCGTACACGGGGGCGTGCGACCCGTGTGGTTGCAGGGTTCGAGCGTCACATAAAGCGTTGCGCCTTTTGCCGCGCTTCCCGCATCGTCAATGGCATTCACTTCGGCATGGGCTTTTCCCGCCGCCTCGTGAAAGCCTTTTCCCGCAATCCTGCCGTCTTTCACCACCACTGCGCCCACCATCGGATTGGGAGATGTAAAACCTTCGCCTTTTGCGGCAAGCTCAAGCGCGGCTTTCATAAAAAATCGGTCATTGCTCATCTTGTTCCCCCTGACCCCTGACCTCTGACCCCTCACCTTTATTACTAAGATTTTTGAGTTCCGAGACAAATTCATTCACATCTTTGAACTCCCTGTAAACTGAGGCAAAACGCACATAAGCAATGCCGTCTATCTGATGAAGTCTTTCCATGACTTTTTCGCCGATGGCAGACGAGGGAATTTCTTTTTCCTCTGATTCTCTGAGATCACGTTCCAGTTCATCGAGAAATTCTTCGATGATGTTCATGCTGATGTTTCGCTTTTCGCAGGCGCGCTGAATGCCGGAACGCACTTTGTCCCGGGAAAACAGCTCCCGACGTCCGTCTTTTTTGATAATCATGGTGGGAATTTCTTCAACATATTCATAAGTTGTAAAGCGTCTCGTGCATACGATACATTCCCGTCGCCTGCGGATGGCATTTCCGTCTTTGCTCAGTCTGGAATCAATCACTTTGTTGTCAAGTTCTCCGCAAAACGGACATTTCATAAATTTTCTTCCTATTTTTCCGGCGCAGAAGGGCAAGCATTCTCGCCTGCTCCTGCCGCAGCGTCAAGCTTTATCAGTTCTATTGCCGCTTCTTTCAGGTATTTCTCGGACATGGCATCTGCGTAATCGGACAGATAATAAATGCTTTTGATGCCTGCATTGATGATCATTTTCGCACAGATGGAACAGGGGAGATTGGTGCAGAACAGCGTCGCCCCTCTTATGGAAACCCCGTGAAATGCCGCCTGAATAATCGCATTCTGTTCGGCATGTAATCCCGCGCAAAGCTCATGCCGCTCCCCGGACGGCACTTTCATAGTTTCCCGAATACAGCCGATTTCGGTACAGTGTTTCAAGCCGACGGGCGCGCCGTTATAGCCGGTGGTGAGGATTCTTTTGTCCTTCACAATCACCGCGCCGACTGCCCTCCGGACGCAGGTGGAACGTCTTGACACAAGTACGGCAATGTCCATGAAATAGGTTTCCCACGAAGGGCGCACGCTGTTGTCTGACATTATTTTCCTCACACCTTGTTTTTATCTGCGTAGGGTGGGCATGAAATGCCCACCTTGCTCGCTGCCTGTCATTTCGACGAGCGAAGCGAGGAGAAATCTTATGTATGAACGGTAAGATTTCTCGCTCCGCTCGAAATGACAGAAACGCAGTGCTGTCATATTTTGTTCTCGTTCCCACGCTCTGCGTGGGAATGCAGCCCCGACGCTCCGCGTCGGACATCGCCTGAAATTTGCAGCAACTGCGAAGCTCCGTAGGAGCGTCATATTTGTAGCAAGCGCAACAAATATTTTAATCGCTTAATTCGGCGTTTCCCCCTTTTTTAAAGGGGGATTAAGGGGGATTTTTGCAACGGAGTCAAATCCCCCTGCCCCCCTTTAAAAAAGGGGGATTTATATCAGCCCCGGATAAATCGGAAACGCATCGCAAAGTTCGTAAACTTTTGTTCTGACACGTCTGATCACATTTTCATCTGCGGGATTTTTCAGGACATCAACAATAAGCTTTGCGATAATTTCCATTTCCGGCGTTTTCATTCCCCTTGAAGTCACAGCCGGCGTGCCGATGCGGATGCCGCTTGTCACGGCTGCTTTCTGCGTTTCAAACGGTATGGTATTTTTATTTACGGTGATTCCGGCGTTTTCCAATATTTCCTGCGCTGCTTTGCCGGTCACATTGAGATTTCTCAAATCCGCCAGCATCATGTGATTGTCTGTTCCCTCAGACACAAGTTTCACACCGTTTTTCATCAGGCACGCTGCCAGCATTTTTGAATTTTCAACCACCTGTTTCTGATATGTTTTGAAATCTTCACTCAGCGCTTCTTTGAAAGCCACAGCCTTTGCGGCGATAATGTGCATCAGCGGTCCGCCCTGAATGCCGGGAAATATCTGACTGTTGAGTTTTTTGCCGTGTTCTTCTTTTGCCAAAATCAGACCGCCCCGGGGACCTCTCAGGGTTTTATGCGTGGTGGATGTCACCACGTCCGCAAAGGGAATCGGCGAGGGATGAAGCCCCGCAGCCACCAAGCCCGCAATGTGCGCCATATCCACCATCAGATACGCCCCGACAGACTTGCAGATTTTTGCCAATGTTTCAAATTCTATGATGCGGGGATACGCGCTCGCGCCCGCGACAATCATTTTGGGTCTGTGCTGTTCCGCAAGGCGGGCAAGTTCTTCATAATCAATAGTTCCGGTATCTTGTCTGACGCCGTAGTGAATAAATTTGAAAAATCTTCCTGAAAAACTGGCAGGGCTTCCGTGGGTGAGATGTCCGCCGTGCGCCAGATTCATTCCGAGAACGGTGTCTCCCGGCTCCAGCAAAGCAAAATAAACTGACATATTTGCCTGAGAACCTGAATGTGGCTGCACATTGACATAAGCCGCGCCGAAAAGCGCTTTTGCCCGTGCGATTGCTAATTCTTCGGCAATATCAACATACTGGCATCCGCCGTAAAAGCGTTTTCCGGGATAGCCTTCCGCGTATTTGTTGGTCAGCACGCTTCCCTGAGCCGCCATCACCGCAGGACTTGCAATGTTTTCCGATGCGATCAGTTCCAGCGTATTTTTCTGTCTCTCAAGCTCATTGACAATGACGCTCGCGATTTCGGGATCAATATTTTCAATGAGTTTTAAATCCAACGATGTTTCCTTTTCTGATTTGATTTGCAGCAGCATGTTTACCTGTTTAGAAGCTACACAGTCGGCTCGGAGCCGGGAGCGTAAGCGACCCCCGCTCACGCTTGCGGCTCTGATTTTTTAATCAACTGCGTAACTTGTTATGAATATTGTCAAATTTTTCCAATCTTGCCTGATGGCGCCCGCCTTCAAAAGCGGTGTTCAGCCAGACATTGACGATTTCCTCTGCCAGCACGTCTCCGATCACCCGTCCGCCCAGCACCAGAATGTTGGCGTTGTTGTGCCGTCTGCTCATGACCGCGGAAAAAAGGTCATTGCACAGCGCGGCGCGGACATGGGGAAAGCGGTTGGCAACCATCGTCATGCCGAGTCCGGTTCCGCAGAGAAGAATGCCGCGTTCAAATCGTCCTTCAGAAACAGCCTGCGCGACTTTCATGCCGTAATCCGGATAATCCACCGATTTTTCACTGTCCGCGCCGGCGTCTTCAACCTGAATGCCGTGCTTTTCAATAAGATAAACTTTTATCTTTTCCTTTAAAAGATATGCGGCGTGATCGCTCCCGATCATAACGGGGCTTTTGTTTTCCTGCATTTTTTTTATCCTTGCAGAGCGGGTTTGAAACCCGCTTTACTTTGATCTGATTCGTTCCGGGGTTCTGATACTCCGCAGGGGCATACCGCTGCCGGCACCCCCGCCCTTGTCTGCTCTCAGCAAAAAGCTGACAGCAGACAATCAAAAATATAACCTATCACTATATATCTATGTTTCTATAATCGCAAGAAAAAAAAGTATGTTCGGGAAAAATTTAAGTTTTTTTATAATATAAATGAAATCATCTTGTTATATTTCGACGAGGACGGAACTGCCTGCGTAAGCAGGTGGAAATTTAATTCTGAGGAGCGGCAGCGCGTTCCGACAAGGTTCTCGCAAAGGCGCGAAGCCCGCAGAGAGACAGAGGCTGTGGTTTTTTATAAAAAAAGATTTTCTTTGCGTTCTCTGCTCCTTTGCGAGAGCTTCAGATGCATTACCGCAAGGTATAGGAGTCAGCATCAGGGAGTTCCTGCTTGAAAATCTTTCTGATTTTCTCGATGATGTTATTTTCTATCTGGCGGACCCGTTCCCGTGAAATACCGTAGCGGTCGCCGATTTCCTGCAATGTCGCTGGGCTGTCTGTGAAAATCCGCTGCTCGAAAATATCAAGTTCTCTTTCGGTCAGCGTCTCTCTGATTTCCGGGAGCTTGTGACGCAGAAAAGATTCAACCTGCTTTTTTTCCACCTGATCTTCAACAGACTCCTCCGCTGTCTCCAAAAGTTCAATCCGGCTCGTATCCGAATCTTCTTTCAAAGGCGCATCTATGGAAATATCCGCATAATCAAGGCGCTGCTCCATCTCGATAATGTCATTTTCCGTCACGCCCAGCTTTTCCGACAGCAGCTTTGTTTCAGGCTCAAATCCCTGCTCAATCAGTTTCTGTTTTTCCTTTTTCAGCTTGAAAAAAAGCTTTCGCTGCACCTGCGTGGTTCCGATTTTGACCAATCGCCAGTTATCCATAATAAATTTAAGAATATAGGCTTTTATCCAAAAAGAGGCATAATAGGAAAATTTCACATTTTTATATGGATCAAAATTTTTTACCGCCATCATCAGCCCGATGTTGCCTTCCTGAATGAGATCGGCAAGATTCTGCATCCATATTCTCTGAAAATCCAAAGCGATTTTTATCACAAGTCTCAGATTGGAGGTGACAAGCGCGTAAGCCGCATCCGGATCGCCGGATTCCTGAAACCTCAGCGCAAAGTCTTTTTCTTCCTGCGGGGTCAGAAGGCGGTGTTTCCGCACTTCCGCAAAATATCGCTGAATCGGATCAAATTTGACAAGGCCCGTTTCCTCGCCCTGTTTTTTTTTGTCTTTATCCTTTTCTGATTTCACAGCCTTTGATTTCACAGCCTTTGATTTCACAGTTGCTTATCCTTAAATTTGTTCTTCAGATTGCCAAAAGGTTTTTACCGCAAAGGGCGCAAAGAATTCCGTAGGTCGGGGTTCGCAGGCTCACCCCGACCTACTTAACGGCATTGACGCTATTCTCACGCAGAGCGTAGGGAACGAGAAGTGCGGGCAAGCCGGCTGACCGTATAACTCATAAATATCATTGTGCATTTTGAGATATTTGCAGTAAAGAAATTAAGCGCGAAGGGCGCAACGATTTTATCTAAAAATAGGGAAAAAATATGAATATGTCAAGGAGTTCACGCGTGTCAGCACAGATGACAGGCTGTAAAACGACCGTCTTTTTCAATAAGCGGCGGGGCTTGCTCCCGGCATATCTCTTCGGCATAGAGGCATCTCGGCTGAAATCTGCACCCGGGGGGCGGCTCAAACAGGCTGGGCGGCGCGCCCGGAATGCTCTGCAATGCTTGTTTTTTTCCCTTCAGGCTCGGATACGCGCGGAACAATGCCCGCGTGTAAGGGTGCATCGGATGCTCGTATAACGACAGAATATCCGCATATTCGATGATTCTGCCCGCGTACATCACCGCAACATTGTCGCATGTCTTTGCAATGACGGAAAGATCATGGGAAATGAGAAGCGCGGTGAGCCGGAGTTTTGCTTTCAGGCTGTTGATAAGATTGAGTATCTGACGCTGCATAATCACATCCAATCCGGTTGTCGGCTCGTCGAGAATCAGAAATCTCGGATTGCACGCGGCGGCAATGGCAATCATTACACGCTGTTTCATCCCCCCGCTGAATTCATGCGGATAGCTTTTCATCCGCTCCCCGCTGATGCCCACAAGATTTAACTGCTTTTTTGCGATTTCCAGCGCATCGGCTTTGCTCATTTTCTCATGCGCCAGAATCATTTCCGTGATCTGTTTTCCGACGGTCATTACCGGATTCAGGGCGTTTTGCGCTTCCTGCCGGACTATGGAAATCTGGCTTCCCCTCAGCAGCCGCATTTCTTTTTCCGGCATGGGAACAAGGTCCTGTCCCCTGAAAATGATTTTTCCATCCACAATGCGTCTCGGAGGCTTTATCAGGCGGATAAGCGCCAAAGCCGCGGTGGTCTTGCCGCAGCCGGATTCGCCGATCAGCCCCAATGTCTCATTTTCGTTTATGCGGAGATCAATCCCGTCAACGGCTTTTGCGATTCCCCGCTTCGTAGAGATATGGACTTTCAGGTTTTCAATTTCAAGTAAGGGCATGGTTTTAAGTCATGTATGGTAATCCGCTTTCGGTTTTTACGGCATACTTTCCGCTTATATGCGTATATCCGTTTTCGGATGTCTGTCTGTGTCCGTCTGTGTGCGTCTGCGGCAAAAAAACAAAAACGGATTTGTTTTCAAAAATACAGGCCGCTGATGAATTGCCCGCCCTACTCTGTATATTCGGGACTCATCACATCCGTGATCGCTGTGCCGAGAAAAGTAAAACTGACAATCAGCGTCACAATACAGGCTATCGGCGGCATCACCCACCACAAAGCCCTTGCCATGACTCCGGATTCAAACGCATTGTGGAGCATTCCGCCCCAGCTTACGGTTGAGGGATCGCCGAGTCCGAGAAAGCTGAGAACCGCTTCCGCATAAATTGCCGCGGTAATCATCAAAACCGCCTGAGCAAAGAGCAGGGGCAAGACATTGGGCAGAATTTCATAAAACATGAGATAGGCGTCAGACGCGCCGATACATCTGGAAGCTTCCACAAAAGGGCGTTCTTTCAGAGACAAGACTTCTGACCTCACGATGCGGGCGGTCGTGGGCCAACTGACTGTGCTGACCACAAAAACAATGTTCCACAGACCGGGACCGAGAACCGCAGCCAGAATAATCATCAGGGGCAGTTCCGGGAGCATCATAAAGAAGTCAACGATTTTCATCAATATCTCTTCGATCAGATTGCCGTAAAATCCCGCGATGAGTCCGACAAACGCGCCGGTAATCACCGTGAAAAAGGCAGCCGCAAATCCGATGCACAGCGAAACTCTTGAGCCGAAGACAATCTGACTCCACACGTCTCTGGCAAAGTCGTCAGTTCCGAGCCAGAACTGCGAACAGGGCGGACGCAGCATATTTTCGTATTCGCCGGATTTGACAGGATCAACAGTTCCCAGAAAAGGCGCAAACGCCGCCGTAGCGATGAAAAGCGCAATCATTATAAGCCCGGTGCGTCCCATCCGGTGTCCGATGAGGAGATGAAAAAAATCTCCTGTTTTTTTCAGCACTTCAGTCATTGGATCGTTGCCCTGATTCGGAATGCCGATATTTCCTCTGATATGCTTTCCTTTGACTATAGACTATACTTTTCATCGCCGGAAACTGCGCTTTTGTCATCTCGACGAACGAAGTGAGGAGAAATCCTGTTATTCATAGGATAAGAACAAAGCATATTCTTATGTTTATTTAACATTTACTCATTTTTCTCGGCATATACTTTGGCGGCATAAAAAATTTCATCAATACTTTTATCTTTCCATAAATCCCTCTGCCATTCTGTATAATCAAAATGTTCTCTGATGATGAGACTGATGAATCTTTCGGCTTCAACAATATCAAGTTTTTCACGAAGGGCTTTCATGCCTTCAAATCGTATGATTGTATCTGTTCTCATTTTTCCTCCCATACAGCAATAAAGTCTAACAGATTGATAACTATAATATCCTTTAACTGATTCGCTTTTTTAAGAAAAATTTTATCAGTCGTCAGCAAGTATTCACATTTTGCCTCAATAGCGCACGCTAAATGAAGAGCATCTTTTGGTTTTATTTTATAAGATATTTCCAACTTTTTAGCGTAGTTTCCAACTTTTTCCATCGCTTTAATATGTTCAATTGAAAGTGATTTCCATTCTTTTATTGATTCTTTTCGCTCTTCATAAGGATTTGCAGAATTTTCAAAGTCCAAAATGAAAGACCAGACAAGTTCTATTTGTCCGTTTTTAATACAATCCTGTATATAAAGTTTTGCTTCTGCTTCAAGCTGAATAGTTTTGTATGTCTGGTCATCATAGGGACGATTAAAACAACAATTGTCCATGTATATTCGTTTTTTTTTCATTTTTTTCCCTTCAACTGCTCACGCCGATACATCCGGGTGTTCCCATAAAAGATGTGAATATTCCGTAGGGTCACGCCGGCGGCGTGACCCTACACCCCAAAATCCGCATCATCTTGCTTTTTCAACCAGTTGAATTTCTTTATCTGTGAGTCCGTAGAGTTTGTAAACCATCTGATCAATTTCCCTGTCGGTCTTTTCAATGACTGCCTTGATGTCAGCGGCTTTTGCTTTCTGTTCCGCAAAATACGCCTGCCATTCTTTGCGCTCTTTCAGGCTTAAAACCTGAATTTTGACCTTGCCTTTTGCCGATTCCGCTTTGAAGTCGTCCCAATTCAGTTCATACCAGTTTTCCAATTTTTTGCTGATTTTTTCAAGCTTTAACTCGCTTTGAAGGAAACGGAGAAAGTCATGTTTCAGTTCCTGAAGTTCCTTGCTCTTTGAAAGCATGATGTCGGCTTTTTCGATGAAAGGCTTCTGTTTTTCATAAGTTGTTATAGAAATAGGCAATGTTTTAAGATAAACGGTCTTTAATCTGAGTCGTCCCCGTTTTTTTATATCGCCAATCACAGGACAATTTCTTGCTAAATAGAACCAAATTAAATTGCTATTTAATAATGTAAGCAGGAACTTATCATCCTTCTGGATTTCAAATAAAGTGGCGTTTGGGTAGTAACCTTCAAAATCAATGGTAAAACGAGGTTCAAGAGCAATATCAGGATACAATATTTTCGGTTTTTCAAAATCTTCGTAATAATCACAAGCCCTTAATTCCCACCAAAAATCTCCTTTGTCTTGTCTCTTTTCAGCTTTCTCTTGATATTTAATCAGATGTTCAGCTATTTTCGGATAATGATGTTCTATATATTTCCATCCGTTTATCTCATCCGCATTTTTGCCGCAATGCGCCTTTGTCCATCCTTTTGAGAAAAGAATTAAATAGTTATCTTTAAAATCATCATAATATTTTCTGACATCGTTTCCATCTAAAAACGGCTTTATTATTTCCTCAGATTTAGGATTATCGGCAATTATTTCATTCCGCTTATTTTTTTCTATTATAAACGCCTCATTACAACCTGTTTTGATTCCGAATTTAATTTGTCCCCCAACATATTTTTCGAGAGAAGTACCGATTTCTCTCATTTTATTCATCATCTCAGTCTCGTTATGCTCAGAAAGTGACCAGCTTGAACCACTGAGCGAACTGGCAGGTAAATTTACGGCTTCCTTTTCAATTACATCATTTAAATATGTAAAATTAAGATGTTGAATTTGACAAAAAATAAATGAATTTTCCTCCGCTGCTTTTTTCAAAATTACAATTACAGGAAAGGTCGAAGCGTCTTCAAAAACATGTAATTCTCCGAAATCTATTATTTTCTTTATCTGATATTGCTGCAAATGTTTTCTTAAATTCATACCGTAATTTGAACGGATAAATTTATTTGAGGAAATATAGCTTAACATACCTTCAGGTCTCAAAAGTTCTATGCCTTTTTCGTAAAAATATACATAATAATCCGCAGTGCTTGCAAAGCAGTTAAAATTGTTTTTCAGATACGGCTTCATATCGCTTATCATCTCCTGCCGCACATAGGGCGGATTTCCGATGACGATATCAAAGCCGCCGCTCTTCATGACTTCAGAAAACTCAGTTTCCCATTTGAATGCCTTATCTCCGGCAACTTGGGGAGCGTCAATCAGCGAATTTCCGCATTTGATATTCTCATCCAGCGCGGTCAGTTCCGAATGCCTGTCTGCGGTCTTGAGCCACAGACTGAGCTTTGTAATTTCAACAGATTCGGGATTCAGATCAACGCCGAAAAGATTGTTTTTCAAAATATGCTCATCCAATCTGAAAACTTCAATCTGCCCTTTCCGAAGTTTTGCGATCTCGTCATTGACATGCTGCCCTTCTTTGCAGAGATAGTCAAATGCCTGATTGAGAAAAGCACCGCTGCCGCAGGCAGGATCAAGCACTTTGATATTTGACAGTTTTTCTTTGTATGACTCCCAAAAGTCAAGATGGTCTTTGATATTCTTGTTCGATGACTTAATCCCGCCGGTTTTCCGGTAGTATTTCACAGAGTCAAAATCAGCCGCCGTGAGTTCGGGCAATGCCTCAAAACCGAGTTCTTTTTTCCGGTCTTCAAGCCAGCCGCCGACAGCCTGTTCCACAATATATCGGGTAATATATTCAGGCGTATAGTAAACGCCTTCTTTTTTTCTCTTGCCTTTCTTTTTGTCAAATGACTCGCCGGCAATCGAAGCTTTAATTTCCTCAATATCGCTGATGCTCTGCTCAAAAATATGACCGAGAATATTGACATTCAGTTCCGAGTCAAAATCATAATCGCTGATCTCGGCAAGTGATTCAAAGATTTCGTCACCGATCATCAGTCTGCCGTCAAGTATCTCATCATATTCAAAAAGCCCGCCGTTGAATTTGTTGATCTGATGCGCGGAACTGCCCTGATTGATTGCGCTGAACAGATGTTTAAGCTGATCCCATTGACTTATATTGGCAAACATCATCGGATTTTTGACCGCTTCCGTCATTTTTCTGAAAATCCGCTCCGGCAGCAAACCGAAGTCTTCACAGTAGCAGATAAAAATAAAGCGATCCAATATCTTCTGTGTTTTCTCCAATAAAATCAATTCAGCGATGTCGCTGTTTTTCTCTTTCAGATATTCAAAAAGATGAATCCTTAAATTCTTGTATTTATGATAGAATTCATTTGATGTTTTCTCATCTTCCGCCTCATTTTTCATTTTTTTTCTTCCAAATAGTTTCTCGCAAAGGCGCAGAGAACGCAAAGGAATGTAGAGCGATTTTTCAAATCGCTTCTGAAGCGAATTAAAAATTCGCTTTACAAAACCGTAGCGTCCTTTGCGTCTTTGCGAGAAACTTTAAGTCATTTCCCGACCAGCACCGGCGCGATGCGCTCCATTGCCCAATCAATATCCTCTTTGGCGATAATCAGCGGCGGCGCAAAGCGAATCACATTATCGTGGGTTTCCTTGCACAGCAAGCCCTTTTTCATCAACTGCTCGCAGAAGCGGCGTGCGCCTCCCGCCTCCGGGACTAATTCCACGCCGATCATCAAGCCTTTTCCCCGTATTTCTCTGATATGCGGACTCTTGATTTCTTTCAGCCGGGACTGAAAATAATCTCCCATTTTTACCGCATTTTCAATCATGTTTTCCTCAACCAGCACTTTCAGCGCGGTGCGGGCAACCGCGCAGGCAAGGGGATTGCCTCCGAAAGTGCTGCCGTGATCGCCGGGCATGAACACGCCCAGCACGTCCGTATTCGACAGCACTGCGGAAATGGGATAAAAACCGCCGGAAAGGGCTTTGCCGATCAGCGTGACATCGGCTTCAATGCCGTCGTGTTCTTCGGCGAGAAGCTTTCCGGTTCGTCCCAGACCGGTCTGAATTTCATCCAGAATCATCACGACCTTATGCTTTTCGCAGATTGCTTTGGCTTCGCGGAGATAGCCCGGACGCGGGATAACAACGCCTGCTTCTCCCTGAATCGGCTCTGCCATAAATGCCACGGTGTTCGGCGTGATCGCTGCCTCCAGCGCAGCCGCATCGCCGAAGGGAATAATCTTAAACCCCGGCGCAAAGGGACCGAAGCCTGCTCTGTACTGCTCATCTGTGCTGAATCCGATAATGGCAATGGTTCTGCCGTGAAAATTGTTCCGGCATACAATAACTTCAGCCTGATCTTTGGGAATGCCTTTGGTTTTGTAGCCCCATTTGCGAACCGCCTTGATGACGGTTTCAACAGCCTCCGCGCCGCTGTTCATGGGAAGCACTTTGTGGGAATGGGTCAACTGGCAGATTTCTTTGTAAAAAAGACCCAACTGATCGTTGCGGAACGCGCGGGAGGTCAGCGTCAGTTTCTGCGCCTGCTCGGTCAAAGTCTGCATGATTTTGGGGTGGCAATGCCCCTGATTGACCGCCGAATAAGCGGAAAGAAAATCCAGATATTTGTTTCCCTCCACATCCCAGACCCATATCCCTTTGCCGCGATTCAGCACCACGTCCAAAGGTTTATAATTTTGCGCGCCGAATTGATTTTCCAGACTGATATGGCTTTGTGTATCCATTTTTCACCTCCTGAAGCGGTTGCGGGCAGCTTATTTCTCGCAAAGGACGCTAAGAAAGGCTTTTTATTAAAAAATTATAACCTTATATTCCTTTGCGTCCTTTGCGCCTTTGCGAGAACCTTTTTCTTTCTGATAAAGTTTGATTTATATCGGTATCCTTATATTTCGTCAACAGAAAAGCGAAAACACGAAAGTCTGTGCTTTTTTCTTGCAGGATATTCTGTTTTAAGGTAAAAAAACATAATGAAAATGAAACTATGTTCCCACTCAGAGCGTGGGAACGAGAATGAGAACCCATGAAAATGAAACTGTTTTTTACATCTGTTGTATTTTTTATCCTTGGGACTTCGGGTTTTGCCCAAGCCCCGAATCCGGCGGAACCCCCTTTTCATCCCGGAGAAAAGCTGAAATTTGAACTGAAATGGACGGTGATAAAAGCCGGAGAAGCCACGCTTGAAGTGCTTCCCATTGAAACCGTCAACGGCGTTTCAGCCTATCATTTTGTGATGACTGCCGAAAGCACGCCGTTCATAGATGTGTTTTACAAAATCCGAGACCGGATTGACGCCTATACCGATGTCAGCATGACACATTCTATTCTGTATAAAAAGAAGCAGTTGGAAGGAAGCACACACAGAGATGAGATTGTCCAGTTTGACTGGGAAAAAAATATCGTGCAGTATTCCAATTTCGGCAAGAAAAGAGAACCGCTTGAGCTAAAGCCCGGGGCTTTTGATCCTTTGTCTGTGTTTTACTACTCCCGTTTTTTTGATATGAAGGAAAACATGGTGATTGAACGCCCTGTTACTGACGGCAAGAAATGTGTGATGGGCAGGGCAAAAGTGGTGAGAAAAGAGAAGATAAAGATAGGCGAAAAAACTTATGACAGTTGGCTTTTGGAGCCTGAGTTAAAAGACATCGGCGGCGTGTTTGAGAAAAGCAAAAATGCAAAAATCCGCCTGTGGGTTTCGGCAGACAAACGGCGGATTCCGCTCAGAATCGAAAGCAAGGTGATTGTGGGAAGTTTCGTGGGGGAACTGATTTCTGAATCGTTTTAATTTTCCCGTTTCCACGCTCCGGAGTGCAAAAATGAGCGCAGCGAAATTTTTGCTTTGCTAAAATTTCATTTTAGCACTCCGGATGGACGGGGGACGCGGAGCGTCCGGGACTTCGGCGTGAGTTCAGTCGAACGCTGCATTCACGCAGAGCGTGGGAACGAGACAATGACAAATGGCGATTGACGATTGCAAACAAAAAATCCGTTTACGGATGACATCTTTGTAGGAGGGCGACCATTATGTATCCGCAACCGACCGAAAAAATCATACAGGAATCTGTGGCGCTGGCAGAGGCATGGCAGGAGCGCGCCAACAAGCTCCTGACAAGTGAGGAAAAGACCATTCAAAGCCAGATGAAGCGGCTGCTGACCAACCCGACTGACAAAGTGGTGATGACGAAAATGATTGACCAGAGTTTTCGCTCCCACAACGACAGCCGTGTCGCGGATCAGATCAACTACGTGATGAATGAATACGGCGTTCCCGAATTTTTCACTGCCGGCGAGAAAATCCTCATGCGGCTTTTCCTCGGCGTCGGGAGGCATTTTCCGCATACCTCTGTTCCCAAAGTGGTGGACAAAATGCGGGAAGACAGCAGCCGCTCGGTCATTCCGGGAGAAAAAGAAGTTTTTTACGCGCATTTGCAGAAACGAAAAAGCGAAGGCGTGCGGATGAACATCAATCATCTCGGAGAAGCGGTTCTCGGAGAAGAAGAAGCCCTGTTCCGACTTCATACCTATCTCGAAGACCTGAAAGACCCTGAAATTGAATATATTTCCGTTAAGATTTCCACTATCTTTTCTCAAATTATCTCCTTGGCATTTGAGCATACGGTGAGTGTTCTCAAAGCCCGTCTTTCGCTGCTTTACAGAGCCGCGGCAGAGAATTTCTACACCCGTGAAGACGGGACCCGCGTGCCGAAATTCGTGAATCTCGACATGGAGGAATATCGGGATTTGGAAATCACGAGAGAGGCATTTGTCCGCACGCTGGAACAGCCGGAATTTAAAAATTACTCGGCTGGCATTGTCTTACAGGCGTATCTCCCTGATTCCTATCCCATTCAGAAAGAACTCACGTTCTGGGCAAAAAAACGCGTGGCAGAAGGCGGCGCGCCCATCAAAATCCGCATCGTCAAAGGCGCGAACATGGAAATGGAGCGGGTGGAGTCCGCGCTCAATCACTGGTCCCTTGCGCCTTACGACAACAAGCCGGATGTGGACGCGACCTACAAGCGCATGGTGGATTTCGGCATGAAGCCGGAAAATATCGAAGCGGTTCATTTGGGCATTGCCTCGCACAATCTCTTTGAATTGGCTTATGCCTACACGGTTGCCGAGAATTACAATGTCTTGAAATACATGAGTTTTGAAATGCTGGAAGGCATGGCTGACCATGTGCGCCGCGCGATTCAGGAGACATCGCAGGAAGTGGTGATTTACGCGCCGGTTGCCACAAAGGAGCAATTTATCAGCGCGATTGCGTATCTCATCCGCCGCTTGGACGAGAACACCGCGGAAGAAAATTTTCTCCGATATTCGCCCCAGTTGAAAGTCGGCTCCAAAGAATGGGATTTTCTGAAAAAACAGTTTGTTGAATCCTGCGAACACAAATACGATCCTCAGACCGCGCCGCACCGGGTTCAGAACCGGATGCAGGAAAAGTTCCCTGAAAAAATGGGGACTTATTACGAAGGGGAATTTCAGAATGAGCCGGACACGGACTGGTCCCTTTCGGCAAACCGGAAATGGGCGGAAACTGTCCGGAATAAATGGAAGAAAAACCAGGGAGACAAACCTGCGGAAATTCCCTTGGTCGTGGGCGGAATAGAAGTTTTTCTCGGCAGAGACATTCGGGAATGCTATGACTTGTCTCAGTTCAACGCGCGTGTCTGCGTTGCAAAATTTGCAACGGCAAACGAAGAAGACATCACCCGAGCCATGTTTGTAGCAAAAGCGGACACTGACGGCTGGCGGAAAAAGAGTCATTCGGAGCGGCACCGCATCCTTTCCAAAGTCGCAATGGAACTGCGTCATGCCAGAGGAAATCTCATCGGCGCGGCGGCGGCAAATACCGGAAAAGTATTCAGCGAAGCGGATCCGGAAGTCTCCGAAGCCGTGGATTTTGCCGAGTTTTATCCGTATTCTGTCAAAGTTTATGCAGAGATTAAAAATATGAAAACTTACGGCAAAGGCGTGGGCATTGTCATTTCGCCCTGGAATTTTCCCATCGCCATTCCCTGCGGCGGCATTGCCGCCAGTCTTGCCGCAGGCAATACCGTGATATTCAAACCCGCATCCGATGCGGTTCTTGTCGGATATGAACTCTGCCGATGCTTCTGGAAAGCCGGCGTTTCAAAGAATGCCTTGCAGTTTCTGCCCTGCTCCGGTTCCACAGTCGGCGCAAAACTTGTCAGCCATCCGGATGCGGATTTCATCATTCTGACCGGCGGCACCGAAACAGGTCTGAAGATTTTGGAGACGCGTCCGGGGATTTTCCTTGCTGCGGAAACCGGGGGAAAGAACGCCACCATTGTCACGGCAATGTCTGACAGGGATCAGGCGGTCAAAAATATTCTGCATTCAGCGTTCAGCAACTGCGGACAGAAATGTTCGGCAACGTCGTTAGTCATTCTGGAGCGGGAAATCTATGAAGATGAGAAATTCAAAAAACAGCTTGTTGACGCGGCGAACAGCTACAGCATGGGGTCTGCGTGGGAATTTCAGCATAAAATGGGAACGCTGATCCGTCCCCCGGGGGGCGATCTGCAAAGAGCTTTGACTCAGTTGGAATCCGGCGAATCATGGGCCTTGCTGCCCCGAAATATCAACGACAATCCCTGTATGTGGACACCGGGCATCAAATGGGGCGTAAAACCCGGAAGTTATACGCACCTGACCGAGTTTTTCGGGCCTGTGGTCGGCGTGATGTGCGCGGACAATCTGGAGCAGGCAGTTGAATTTGTCAATCAGACCGGCTACGGACTCACTTCGGGGCTGGAAAGTTTGGACAGACGCGAGCAGGATTTTTGGAAAGCGCGTGTGAAAGCCGGAAATCTCTACATCAATCGGGGGACTACCGGCGCGATTGTGCTGCGCCAGCCTTTCGGCGGCATGGGCAAATCCGCGATAGGACCGGGCATCAAAGCCGGCAGTCCGAGCTATGTCGCGCAGTTCATGGATTTTGAGGAAAATGATTTTCCCTCTGCGGGCGCGATTCAGAAAGATCATGCCCTGCTGCGGCTGACGCAGGAATGGAAGCTGAAATTGGACTGGGGAAAAATGACTGAATTTGAGGCTGATCTTGTCAAAACCATTCGGGCGGTCAGGAGTTATCTCTATCATGCGGAACAGGAATTTGCTCGCGAACATGACTACTTCCATCTCCGGGGACAGGACAATATTCTGCGCTACCTGCCCGTGGGCAGTGTGGTCGTGCGACTGCACGAGGCGGACAGCCTCTTTGACGTGCTGGCGAGAATTGCGGCAGTCAGGATTTCCGGCTGCGAACTCACGGTGAGCATTCCCGCAGGCTTGAAAAATCCGGCTGTCAATTTTCTTTTGGGGAGAGACGGGAGACAATTTGTCGGCGATGCGCCCCTTGTCCGACAGAATGACGAAAGCGTGATTGCAATGATGTCTCAGACGGATCGGATTCGCTATGCCGCGCCGGATCGGGTCCCGCGAGAGGTTTTTCAAGCAGCGGCAAAAATCGGCTTCTACATTGCCCGCACGCCGGTGATGATGGAAGGGCGAATCGAACTGTTGCAGTATTTCCGGCAGCAGACCGTCTGCGACAATTATCATCGCTACGGCAATCTGGGCGAGCGGACGGTTATTTAACTTTTTTTCGCCACGAATGGACACGAATTTTACCACGAATGAATTACACGAAGTTCTGTGATCTCGTTCCCACGCTCCGCGTGGGAATGCAGCCCGGACGCTCCGCGTCCGGAGTGCAAAACCGATTTTTATGCCATCTTATAAAAGTGGGGGTATTTTTGCAGAAATGCACTTCGGACATTCCCACGCAGAGCGTGGGAACGAGATCAATTATTTATTATTCGTGAGTTATTCGTGTCCATTCGTGGCAAATTTTTTTACCGCTATAAAAAATGTCCGAACAGAAAAACACATCTCTCGAAAAAGATCATTTCAGGCTGCGCGTCATTGCCATCAGCGCCTCATTTTTTGTCGGCGCTGCACTGATGGGCGTAAAATTTTACGTTTATCATCTGACGCATTCTTCCGCGGTCTTCTCCGACGCGCTGGAATCCATCATCAATGTGGCGGCGAGCGCATTCGCGCTGGGAAGCATTCTGCTTGCCGCTGTGCCGCCGGACGAAAACCATCCTTACGGACACGGAAAAGTGGAATATTTCTCCGCAGGCTTTGAAGGCGCGCTGATTATCCTCGCGGCAATCGGCATTTTCAGGGTGGGATGGACTCATATCTTTCACCCATGGGAACTGCCCCGCCTTGAAATCGGTCTGCTGATTCTTCTCGGTGCGAGCGGCGTCAATCTGGTTCTCGGACTGGGGCTGATTCGGGCAGGAAAGCAAACTCAGTCGCTTACGCTTGTGGCTGACGGCAAACATGTTCTGACCGATGTTTACACCTCCGCCGGTGTGCTGCTGGGACTTTTTTTGGTCAAACTGACCGGATGGTACTGGATGGACGGTCTCATTGCCTGTCTTGTGGGCTTGAATATTCTGTTCTCCGGCGGCAATCTGGTTCGCGAGTCGGTTTCAGGGCTGATGAACGCCTCGGAGCCTGAACTGCTCAAAGAAATCTGCAACCTGCTTTCGCAAAACCGCAGAATGCTGTGGATAGACATTCATCAACTGCGGGCTTGGCGTTCCGGCAACCTGATTCACATTGATTTTCATCTGATTCTGCCCCGCGACCTGACGCTGGAAGAGGCGCACAGCGAAAGCAAAGCCGCCGAAAGTCTCATTCACGAGCATTTCGGAAAAGCGGGCGTGCTGATTCATCTTGATCCCTGCATCGCCCCGGATTGCCCGATATGCAGCCTCAATCTCTGCAATCTGCGCCGGGAAGATGTGAAAAAACAGTTTCTTTGGACTCAGGAGACATTGACCTCTCAAGGCGGCGCGGGGGAGCGGCTGAATTGCTCTGAAGATTCCTCCAATTCGGCAAAGCGATTCAGCAAACCCCTCTGAATCAAATCTCAAAACGATGACTTACGAAATTTCCTCCTTCAGCATACAGCAGGCGATTTTATATTCGGGAATGCCGTTGCTGCCGTAGCTCAGATTTTGAGGCTGTATCAACTTATTCATCACGCAGCCTTCGGGAATGCTGAGATTGAAAAAGTCGCTCTCGTTGAGCCGCTCGGTTTCAGCCAACTGATTGTCCTTAAAACATAAACTGTGGATGGGAAAATCTTCGCACAGGGGGCAGCGATACACTCTGCCGTTGGGAAAAATAAAATAATTGTCCGCGACCAGCCCCGTGCATTCAAAAGTTTCCTCCGGTTTGAGAAACACTTTCGGATAGGTGACGGTTATCCCGCGTTTGGCAATTTTTTCAGCGGCTTCGGGAACAATCCGAATCCATTCCTCTCTTGAAACCTGAAGCTTTTCGTCTCTGTTTTCAGCAGATTTCCCGCGAATGCCGATCACCTGAATAAAAAATCTGCGAATACCCAAATCTTCCAGCAAAGGCCCCATGCGGTCCAGATCGTGAATATTTGACTGACTCACCGTATAAATCAGACTCGTGGCAAATCCCCGCCGGTTTGCCGCCCGAATGCCGGCGGTGCATTTCTCGTACACGCCCTGTCCCCGCAGCCGGTCGTTGACTGCCGCAGTGGGACCGTCAAGGCTGAAACTGAAATAATCCGCCTCATCGGGACCGAGTTTTGACAGCACATCATGAAAAAGATAGCCGTTGGTGTCAACAGTTACAGAAGCAAAACCTGCCTGCTTCGCCTTTTTGATTGCCGATGCCAGATCCGGGTGAAGCGTGGGTTCTCCGCCCAGAAAAATGACATTGGCGATACGGCTTTTTTCCGCAAACGCATCTAACCACGACGTTATGACAGAAAGCGGGAGCGTATTTCTTCCGTGCTGCTCCGGATTGATATAACAATGCCGACAGTTGAGATTGCAGTTGGTGAGAATATGGAAGAAAATATTTGTCGTTTTTTTGGAAAAAGATACGGTTTTTTTATTTGTCATTTTATACGAGTTACGCAGTTGGAAATTGTTTAACCGCAAAGGGCGCGGAGGAAAACGCAAAGGTCGCAGAGATATATTTCAGAACTTTGCGCCCTCCGCGCTTTCCTCCGCGTCCTTTGCGGTTAAATAGAAGCGGTTCATTTTTCCGATGCAGACAATTCCGACTGCGTAAATTCTAATTTTAATTAATCGGAGTTTTCTGTCATTTCAAGCGTCCCGCCCTGTCATTTCGAGCGAAGCGAGAAATCTGAGCCGTTCGTCATAAAGATTTCTCCTTACTTCGTTCGTCATAAAGATTTCTCCTTACTTCGTTCGTCGAAATGACAGAAAAAGCGAAATCAATTCAATTCTTTTCCGCAATGCTTGCAGAGGTTTGCCCGCTTTTTTATGATCTCGGCGCAGAAAGGACATTCCCGCGTGAAATTTCTCTCGTGTATCTTCTCAAGCGATTTGTCAACCATAAGCTGAATCGCTTCATTGCCGAACTTGACATTCCTGATCGGCTCAATGGCTTCCAGCGAACCGATATCGCCTATCATTTCAGCCGCTTTCAGCCTCACCCGCGCCGGCTGCGTCACATCCGTCAGCAGATTGAGAACCGTCACGCCGTCTTTGTTCACATAGCAGTCTGCCAGAATGGAAAAACCCTTTTTTATATTTTCTTTCAGAATTTCCTGTTCCAGAACAACCTGTTCGTCAATGACCTGTCCTTTTGCGCCCATCGGACTGAATACGGGCATACATTCAAACTGCTTTGTGCCGGGGTAGCACATACACCGGTAAGATGCGTTTTGTCCGTAATTTTCCTGCAAATTGTTCCAGCCCTCCACATACATCGGGCATTCATCGTTAAAGCACAGAAACAGAAACGGCACGCCCCAGCCCAATCCGTCGCTGAAATTGATGGGCGGCACTTCCCACAGACTCATTTCTTTGCCGCAGTGAGGACAGACGGGCTTTTCCATCGCCATCACATCTTCCAGAATCTGTTCCCTTGTTTCAAAAGCCATTGTTATTTCCTCCGTTTATGTGAAACACGAAAATGAAACACGAAAGCGAAACACGAAAGAGCGAAAAAAACGAAAATGCGAAAAATTTCGTGTTTTCTCAAGATTTCCTGCTTTCGCTGAGACGTTTTCGTGACTGCTTTTTTCGTCGTTAATGTCTAAGAAACTAAGTTCTTTTTTACATTTGTCAATAAATCCCGAACAGATTCTTCACACTTGAATCTCTTATCCGCCTTATCCTTAGAACTCCCCTCAAATTGATTTTATCCCGAAGTGGCTTTTAAACGATATATATCCTTAAAATCAAAACAATGAACTTCTTTTTAAAAAAAGACTTGACACACCCTTTGTTTTATGATTGAATTTGCCTCAAATTAAATTTGATTTGAAATATTCTTCTGACCGCAGATATGTGTTTATACGCGGGGGAATTTTCTTCAATTAACAAAATATGCGGCAGATTTTGCCTTATTCCTGCAAACAGTTTCCGATGCGGTCTGAAGTTTAAAAGACGAGCAGGGATATGAAATTCAAAAAATTGCCCTAACACTAAAAAAACAGGAACACGAAAGGAGCATTCAGGCAGGGAAGCAATATGTCGCGTCTCTGCGGTTTTTCGTGTTTTCGTATCTTTCGTGCTTTCGTGTTTATGAAAGGAATGCCCGATGGCTGAAGAGAAAAAAAAGAAAGAAAAGGATAAAGAACCGGATATTACCTTCTTTCACCCTGATCTGCTGGAAGCCCCGAAAGACGGTACCGCCCCGTATCTGAAAGGATACCGATGCAAAAAATGCGGCAAGCTCGATTTTCCCAAACTGAGTCCCTGTCCGCTTTGCTGGGGAGAAGATTTTGATACGGTGCCTCTCAGCAGAAAAGGAAAACTTTACAGTTACGCAGACATATATGTCGGACAACCGGGAATGAAGACGCCTTATATTGTCGGCTACATTGATCTGCCGGAAGATATCAGGATATTCGCACAGTTGGATGGGGAAGTCCAAACCTTCAAATGCGATGAAGATGTGGAACTGACCACCGGTCCTATCCGAATGAATCAGGACGGTTTGCCCATTATCAGCTATAAGTTCAAAAAGGCAAATTAACGTGCTGTGCCGCTTTTTACCGCAAAGCACGCAAAGATGGCGCAAAGTACGCGAAGAAAACTTTGTGTTCTTCGCGGAGAACTTTGCGACCTTTGCGGTTTAAGAAAAGTTGCACATATCCTGAATTAAAGACGCAAAGCTGCCCGGCAGTGGCAATTTTGCAGGAGAATATCATGAAGCTACAAAGAGAAGTTTATGTCGTGGGCGTCGGCGAAACCGTGTTCGGCAGACGTAAGGAAGACTATGACGCGCTGGGAAGGGAAGCCGCGTTCAAAGCCATCAAAGAAGCCAAAATTGACCGCCCGGACATGATTCAGAGCGCGTATGTCGGAAACGCCCATAACGGTATTGTCACCGGACAGACCATTTTCAAAGATTTGGGAATGTGCGGCAAAACGCCGATCATCAATGTGGAAAGCGCATGTTCCGCGGGCGCGATGGCTGTGCATCTCGCAATCAAAGATGTCGCGACCGGTCTGACAGAAATTTCCATGGGCGTGGGCGCGGAAAACCACACCCTCCGCCGTCAGAAAGGCACGGCATTCACGCCCGCAATGAACGATATTGAAGCCGTTCACGGCGGCGTTATGACCGGCAAATACTCCATGCGCGCCACGCGTTATATGTACGAACGCGGCGCAACCATCGAAGATTTTGCCATGATTACCGTCAAAAACCGGAAACACGCCACTCACAATCCCCACGCCCTGTATCGAGGCGAAGTCAGCATCGAAGAAGTTGTCAATTCCAGAATGATTGCCTATCCCATGACCCTGCACCAGTGCTGTGCGGTTTCCGACGGCGCGGGCGCGGTAGTGGTCTGTTCCAAAGAAATGGTGAAAAAATTAGGCATTGAAAAGCCGGTGAAAGTTGCCGGTTCAGTCGTGACTTCAGGACCTTATCACAACGGTCCCCGAGACATCACCGGCGATGATATTACAGAAATGACCAGCGAGA
>DZCT01000710.1 GCA_022736535.1 Desulfatirhabdium butyrativorans
GCCTGGTTCTGCCTGTAGGTCAGCAAAGGTGAGCTAAAGCAGGCAGGAGCAGGGGGGGGCAGGGAAAAGCCGGGGGGTCAAGGGGCGTAGCCCCTTGCCGCGGCAAAAACGGTTATGACGCATTGCGTCATAAAATCAACGGTACAGTATGGTCTATTCCAATGTCGCTTCAATATAAATTTTTTATTATTCCGATCAGGTCGGCTGCTGAAACAGAACCGGAGTTGAACCGGTTTCTCCGCTCTGTCCGGGTGATTACCACTCACCGGGAGTTTGTGGCTCAGGGGGAAAATTCTTTCTGGTGCATGGCAGTGGAATATCTGTCAGACGGAAGCCCTCAGTCACATAGCGAAAACACAGCGGGAAGCAAAAACAGACCGGATTATAGGGAGTTGTTGTCCCCTGAAGATTTCGCAGTTTTTGCAAAGCTCAGGGAATGGCGCAAGGAAGTCGCGGAAAAAGAAGCTGTTCCTGCATATACCGTTTTTACCAATGAGCAATTGGCAAAAATAGCGGAAAAACGGATCATCGTCAAATCCGGGCTTCAGGAAATCAACGGTGTCGGAGAAGCGAGAATAAAGAAATACGGAGACGCTGTGATTGGTATTGTGGCGCAGGAAATCAAATCCGGGGAACAGAAAGCGAAAGATAAAACAGACAACCGGACGGGATTTGAAAATCCCTCCGGAATGGAAAGACAGGAACAGAAAAATGAAACGAAGGAGCAACCTGTACCCTTTGATTCCGGATCCGGAAAATCTTCGTCTGGCATTCCGCAAAGCCGCCAAAGGTAAGCAGGATCGGCAGGAAGTCATTGCTTTCCGCAGGGATTTTGAAGCCAACATTCGGAAGCTGAGGGAACAGTTGCTGAAAAATGAGCCGGATGTCGGTCATTACCGTTTTTTTCATGTCCGGGACCCCAAGCCGAGACATATCTGCGCGGCTTCATTTCCGGAGCGGGTGCTGCATCATGCGATCATGAACATTTTCGAGCCGGTACTGGAATCCTATGCGATTGATGATTCCTACGCGTGCCGGAAAGACAAGGGAGCGCACAAGGCTCTGGCAAAGGCGCAGACATATTCCAAAAACTATATGTGGTATCTCAAATTGGATATCCGGAAATACTTCGATTCCATAGATCATCGGATTATGATAAGCCTGCTTTCCCGCCACGTCAAAGACAGGGAACTGATTCTGCTGTTTCAGACGCTTCTGGAGACTTATCATACGGATCCGGGCAAAGGGTATCAATCATTGTAGGGGCATGTCGGCGACATGTACTGGCTGTCTGAACCCTGATTCACCTGATTAAAGGATTGGCAGGATTTGTGTTCAGCCGTCCGAGTTTGCGGGATTTTTCAGACCGGCATCAACAGGCAAAACAGCAATCATGAAAATCCTTTAATCCTGTGAATCAGGGTTCAGACAATTACCACCGGTACCGAAAGCATAAAATCATGATCAAATCTTTTAAAGACAGAGA
>DZCT01000711.1 GCA_022736535.1 Desulfatirhabdium butyrativorans
CCCGAATATGCTTGTGCCGGAACGCAAAGCGGTACTGACCGTGGGTGTCCGCTGCGGGAAATTCCGACTCGGGAAGCAGGGTGCCGTCTTTTTTATGGGCTTCGTAGAGCGGCGTTCCCGAGTTCGGCGAATAAAGCATGAACTGATGAAAATCTGTGTTGTGGCTCACCGCATAGCTGATGACGTCCTCGATATTTTCCGGCGTGTGGCTTTCCATGCCGATGATGGACGATCCCAGCACCCGGACGCCGTGCGATTGCAGCGTCTTCACCAATTCATGCGTGTCAACATCCTTCAGCTTGCGGTACTGGCTGCTTTCGCCTTCCATGCCCATCCACACCCACGAAAGCCCAAGCCCCACAAGCTGTTCGATGGTATAAGACTGCAAAACCCTTGCAGAACTGAACACATACAATGCCCAGCTTTTTTGGTGTTCTTCCATCAGTTCCAGCAGCCGCAAGGCTCTTTTCCGATGCAGGAGAAAATTTTCATCCAAAGCAAAGAAAGAGCGCACGTTAAGCTTGTCTTCCAACTGGCGCATGACGCTGAAAAGCTCGTCTCCGGTTTCATAAAAATTGACGAACTTGCCTTTGCCGCCGAACAGTGCGGATGTGGAACAGAAATTACATCCCACCGGACAGCCCACCGAAGGGAGCAGAATGGCTGCGGTATCGCCGTCTCCGGGCTTGTCCGGGAGACTGTGCCCCAGAATCCGGGCACCGAATGCGGATTCAACTAACGGATGCCGTACCGGTGCGGTCTCGTCCTGTCCGAGAAATTTCCGAAACCACTGAACGCCGTCTCCCCGCACAATGTGATCCGCATCAACGATTTCAGAGATATTGTCTTTGTTGGTGACGTGTCCGCCCACGACAATCGTGGCATCAGGCTGATATTGCCGAATCAGTTCGCACATTTTTTTCACTTTGCCCACATTCGGGATAATCGAACTGACGCCGATGATGTCATAACGATTTTCCCGGATTTCGCTGATAAAACGCTCAAGCGTGGGAAAATCCAGAACCGTGCAGGGGGCTTCAATGTTTGCCTGAATCAGCAGCAGCCCGAAAGAGCGGTGGAACATCCGCAGGGAAAAGGGTCCCTGAACCCGTGTGACCTGATTGTGATACAGTTCCATCGGATTGACTTTCCGGCTTCCGTACTCGTCATCCTGTGCATAAGGACCGAACACTCCGGACAGCAGAATTTTGGCGCGAGTTCCGAGCGGATGAAGCAGTTGGCTTGTTTTCATTTTACGGATTTCCTTTTTCGTGGCAATTTTTGTTTAAAAGCGTATAATCAAATTATGAAAATGAGTGTAGAGCAAATCCGGCGATAATAGCAAGTCTGTTTTCAGCTTTTACAAATTTTTTACAAATCAGGAAGTTAATTAAATGCCGTTAAGTTTTTTTAAAGGGCCCGGGCTAATACCGATTCGCTTTCAAGACAGGGTTTTTCCGGAGTGCGAAAATAGAGCGAAGC
>DZCT01000280.1 GCA_022736535.1 Desulfatirhabdium butyrativorans
AGTTGATGCTGAATGTCAGATTGTGAAAAAGCTCCGCGTTTTTTTGCAGCCGGTTCAGGAGCCGGGCATGTTGAATGGCCATTCCGCCGTGTTCGGCAAGCGCTGAGAGAAAGTCAATCTCGTCTTTGGAAAAATCTCTCTGCGTGGCAGTATAAAGCGTCAGCACCCCGATGGTTTTGCTGTTTACCGTCACCGGCACCACCAGAATCGAAGCGATTCCTTCGGCTTTTTTCACATCGTGATTGCTCAGGCGGGGGTCTGTTGTCGCGTCACGAAATGAAAGATAACCCCCTGCTTCCATGAGTTTTTTCACTTCAGCCTCGATGTTCATGGGCGTCGAGTGCATGTAGTTCTCAGAGAGTCCCTTCTGAATGGCTGTCATAAAAATGTCTTTCTGCTCATCTGCCAGAAAAAGACACGCGGCTTTTCCGTCCATGCTTTCAATCGCGCTTTGCACAATGAGATTCAGAAGTTCTTCTCTGTTGAAGGTTGTTCCGAATTTTTTACTTATATTGCAGAAAGTTGTAAAGTAATCTGTTTTGTTTGTCATCTTTTATCCTCCTTGCCCTGTCAGTTCGCTTTTTTCAGCTCCGGCGAAGCGGGTTTGCTTTTTTTTCCCACGAGTTTTTTCGGTGAAACATACCTGAGGCTTTCCCCTGCGATTTTTCTGTCCCCTGTCTGAGAAATATCCGAAGCCTTATCTGAGCGGGAACCTGAAACTTTCGCGTCTCCCTCTCTTTCTTTAAGCCATTTTACGATTTTGGGACCGAACTCCCGCTGACATTTGGAACTGACATAAATTCCGATATGTCCGGTTTTCAGGCAAATATCTTCAGTGTCTTTGCTTCCCACGGCTTTGGTCAGCAGTTCGCAGGCTTCCGGCGGCACTAAATGATCGTACTGACCGTAGAAATTCAGCAGGGGCATGGTGATGTTTTTCAGGTCCACCCGACGCCCGTTCAGTTCCAGCTTGCTTTGAATCAGAAGATTTTTCCTGTAGCAGTCCGTGACAAACTGGTGAAAGGTGGCGGCAGGCACGTCAGGACTGTCAAAAATCCACTTTTCCATTCGGATGAAATTTTCCACAAAATCCTTGTCATCCATATTTTCATAAAAGCCGACATACTTATCCAATATGAGACGGGCAGGGTTGAGGAGCAGAAAGCCCAGATTCATCAGATCGCCGGGCATGTTGCCGTAGGATTCGCCCATGAGAAAGGCGTCGGTATATTTCATCCACACATGAAGGAGTCCCTTGTCCGTATCAAAATTGGTCGGCGTCACGGTGGTGATAAGGTTTTTGATTTTTTCGGAATGCAGCGCCGAATACATCACACAGAAAGCCCCGCCCATGCAGATGCCCATGAGGTTGATTTGGGGCAGTTGATGCTTTTTTCTGATAAAATCAACGATATTGTCCATGTAGCCGTTGACATGATCGTCAATGGTCACATACTTGTCCTTGCGGGTCGGATAGCCCCAGTCAATCATATAGACCTCAAGCCCGCTGTCAAGAAAGTTCTGCACCACGCTTCTGCCGGGCTGAAGGTCGAGCATGGTTTCCCTGTTGATGAGCGCATAGACGACCAGCAGGGGATATTTCTGTTTCACCTCTGTCGGCCTGTAATATTTCAGCCTCACCCTGTCTTCTTTGTAAACCACTTCGTAAGGCGTTGTGGAAAGTTCCGTGTCAAGCGGACTGAGAAGGACTTCGGAAGCCTTTTTGGCTCTTGTTTTTGCCTTTTCCGTGGTTTCCGCCAATTTTTTCAGGATGAGATTTACCGCAACATTGGACTGGCTCATACGCTACCTCCGTCTGGAATTGAGAAGTGAAAAGTGAGAAATATTCGGTTCTCAATTTTCAATTAAAAATTTACTGCCGGCTTTCATCCAATTTCCGGCAAAGCTCGCTGACCTTTTTTTTAAGTATGTACAGGTCATTGTAAAGTTCGTCCATATCCTTGTTCGTGGGAATCGGAAATTCCTTCAGAATATCGTAAAGCACTTCCTGCTTGGCTTCCCTGTACTGCACCAGGGCATTGATGGTATTGTTCATCACTTCGGCGTATTCGGGCGATTTGAGCAGGGTCATATAATGACCCTCCAGCGTTTTGATCCACATATTGTAATACTCTTTGAAATTGTCATGAATTTCCCCCTTTTCAGCCAACTGTTCTATTTTTTCCTGCATCACGGCACCCGACTTTTCAATGGGGATATAAAACATATAGATAAACTCGTTCAGCGAAGCCTGAAAGATATTCAGCGTGTCAATCAGACGGGCGATTCTTTCCTGATGAAAACGGTTCAGCCCCAGTTGGGGGACATTGAGATACTGCCGGAATTCTTTTTCATAAATATCCCGCCATGCCTTGAAAACATTCTGATCAATCCCCTCAAATTTATAAGCTTCCGTATGCTGACCGATTTTGGCGGCGCTTTCCGCCATTTTTTTCTGAAGTTCCAGATAGCTTTCCCATGACTGCTGCGCCATCTGAATAATGAATTCAGGAAGGGAATCCATTCCTTTTAAAGCAGACTCCAGATTTTCCGGCTGGCTCAGTGTTGAAATCAGCGCGCCCAGAATTTTAGCGCCGCTTTCATAAGCTTTCTGAGTTTGATGAAAGGGGTTTTTACGGGATGCTTCAGACGCGTCGGACATGCCGAACTGCATCTGAAGCATATTTCCCCAGAAATCTGTCGCCGATTTTGTCCACTGTGCAAACAAGGACGTAATAACAGTCTCTTTTTTTTGATCCTGATTCATAATTTTCACTCCGAATTTGATTGTTTCTAATTAAAAGTATAGGATATATTATCTTCTGATAAAAAACAAGAAGTTTTTCGGATAAAGGGCAAATTTTCGATACATGTATGAGTGACGCATTCTTTCATATCCGGAGTGCTGAAATGAGCGGAGCGAATTTTAGCACTGCTAAAATTTCATTTTAGCACTCCGGAGCATTAAATTAAGCCTTCCGGAGTGCTGGATTGCAGGTGAACTGACTATTACTTTTCTTTGTCACTCTTTTCTTTGTTCAAAGGATTATCAAAAAAGGATTGAAACGGCGTTAAGTCTTTTATGGTCTTTTTTGCCATAACGGAAAAATCCATGCCCAGTTCAATACATATCTTAAATTGTTCATCCATTGTTTTTTTATAGCTCAGATAGCTCTGAATAGTCTGTTCCAGATATTTCTCAAAAAACTCGCTGAGCACGCCCTCCCCGAAGCGGATAATCAGATGAAGCAGGGATACCGGCAGCAGACTGGTATTCCGTTTTGCCTGTTCCATGATAATCTGCGTCAGGATGAAAGCGGTGACATCCTCATTGCTTTTCACATCAATCACCTCCACCTGACGGCCTTCCTTAATCATTCCGGAAACATCTGTAAGGGTTATGTATGTGCTGTGTTCTGTGTCGTATAATCGTCTGTTCGGGTATTTTTTCAAAGTTACTTTATGGGACATCGAATTTTTTCTCCGTCCGAATGATGGCACGCTGCAATAAATTTATACAAAAGGCAGCGAGGGCTTACATCGGTTTTATCTGTTTAATCAGCTTAAAATAAAGCTGTTTTTTTAAGAATACTGTCAGAAAAGTCTCAGGGACGATTTTTTTTGTGCATTGCATCATTTTCTTCTTGACAAAAAAAAAATATACACTATTATTGGTACAGATTCAATGAAAAAGGTTGAGTACGATATATCGAATTTTTAACTTATGTCAGGAGGTAAGATAAAAAAATGGAAACCGGAAAAATAGGAAAACAGATGATCACCTTTCAGAAGGCGCTTTTTGAGAACAGCTTCAACGCAATGAATATGGTTCAGGATCAGACAGAAAAGATGATAAACAATTTTCTGACCCAACTGCCCTGGGTAACGGAAGACGGAAAAAAAACCATTGAAAGCTCAATCGAGTTTTACAGAAAAGCCCGCACAGATTTCAAAAAAGCTGTGGATGACGGTTTTACAAAAATGGAAGAACTCTTTGTTCAAAAATAAATCGGAATAAATCAAGGTTAGGGGTCAGAGGTGAGGGGTCACAGGACGCCCCCTGACCTCTTACCCCTAACCCCAATTAAGGAGATGAATTGAATTATGGATCAGAAAATGTTATTCAAGCAGATGATTGACTTTCAGAAAGCCACGTTTGACAATTCTTTCAAAGCGATGACAACGCTTCAGGAACAGGGAGAGAAAATGGTCGCCTCCTTTCTGGATCAGGCGCAGTGGCTTCCCGAAGAAGGAAAAAAAGCCATCAGTGACTGGATCGAAGCCTACAGAAAAGGGCGGGATGAGTTCAAAGACACGGTGGAAAAAAATTTCACCAAGGTACAGGAATATTTCGGCTCTTTCACTCAGGGAAATAAAGCCGAATAACGCAAAACGGCTCCAATTTAAAGTCGGGCATGACAGCAATGCCCGGCTTTCTGCAAACCGTGAGCCTGCCGAATTGCTTTATGCTTTTTGTTATCTGCGATTTTTTATCTGCTCGGACGAAGCTTATGTCATTTCGGGCGAGGCTTATGTCATTTCAAGCACTCCCCTTCTCTGTCATTTCGAGCGCAGCTTATGTCATTTCGAGCGCAGCGAGAAATCCTGATGTCCGTTTGCAAAACGAGTTTCAAACTCGTTTTACATCGTTCGGCATAAAGATTTCTCCTCACTGCGTTCGTCGGAATGACATGCCGGCTCTGTCATTTCGAGCGCAGCTTATGTCATTTCGAGTGCAGCTTATGTCATTTCGAGTGCAGCTTATGTCATTTCGAGTGCAGTTTATGTCATTTCGAGCGCAGCGAGAAATCCTGATGTCCGTTTGCAAAACGAGTTTCAAACTCGTTTTACATCGTTCGGCATAAAGATTTCTCCTCACTGCGTTCGTCGAAATGACATGCCGGGGACGTGTTTCAAAATGACATGCCGGGGCGCACTGCCATTCTGCCCCTTTTTCAGGAGCAGAAAAATTTGTACGGCTGAATACATCTTTTACCTTATTGACTTATCGGCTTATATATTTTATCTTTTATTCATCTGATATTGAAAAAGCGGATCAGAGTCGGCAGGGTATAAAAAATCGCCATGTAACTGTTTTATTTTCGGAGGTAACATAATATGTTAAATATAAATAGCGGGTATGACTGCTCTTTGGAAAAGCTCACGGGAAAAATCATCGCCCCGGTTGAGGCGCTTACGAATCAGGTCAATGCCACCCATAATTACTATGCCGGTATGTCAAAATACCTGAATGACTTTATGACGCCTTTTCTGCTTGCCGCAAACTATTTCAGCAATGTGGAACAGAACCGGCTGCTTACGACTTCACCCTTTGACAGCTTTCTTTCCTATATGGATATGCTGGAGTTCAATCTGGATATTACCAACCGCTTTTTTACCGGCAGTATGCGGGCGATCAATGACTATCAGAACAAAGAAATGCAGAATGCCTTTGCCGCGTTCTTCAATACGCTTTTCAATCTGGAAGGCGAAGATGTGAATGCCTTTACGGCGCGGCATTCAAAAATGATGGAGTCGGTTGCCAATATTTATCCCCAGTCCATCCGGAATATAGAGCCGGAATTCGGCTTTCATTTTGAGCGCGGGGAAAATATCAAATTTGCGGAAACCGACCGCTTTGTTCTTTATCAGATTCTGCCCACAGACAAAAAGATGAAAATCGTCGAAAAGGCAAAGCCGCTTATTATTCTTCCGCCTTATGTGCTGGGGGCAAATATTCTTGCCTTTCTGCCCGGCGAGAACAGAAGTTACACCCATGCTTTTGCCAATATGGGCATTCCGACCTATATCAGAATTTTGAAGGACATCAGCACCACGCCGCCGCTTCAGATCATGACTCCGGAAGACGATGCACGGGATACCCGGTTTTTCTGTGAGAAGATTATGGCAAGACACGGAAAACCCGTTACCGTGAACGGCTACTGTCAGGGCGGTTTCAGCGCGGTCTGCGATCTGCTTTCCGGCGAACTGGACGGGCTGGTGGATGCGCTGATTACCTGTGTCTCGCCGATGGACGGGACCCGCAGCAAAGGACTCTCCGGCTTTCTGAAATCGCTTCCGCAGCGTTTCAATGATCTTGCTTACGGCACCAAACCCCTGCCCAACGGCAACAAAGTGGCGGACGGCAAGCTGATGGGATGGGTTTACAAACTCAAAAGCGTTGAAAACGAAGCGCCCATGGTTGCCTTTTTCCGGGATATGATGATGCTCAGTCCCAAAAACGGCGGGGAAGTGAAAATCAGCAGCACTGCTGCCGCGCTGAATTACTGGCTGGAAAATGAGCGCACAGACCTTCCGCTTCCCATCACGCAGATGAGTTTTGATTCCTACAACATTCCGATTACAAAAGACGGAACCCTGCCGATAAAGCTTTTCGGACGGGAACTCAATTTTAAGCGGATGAAGGAAAAGGGCATTAAGTGGCTGATCTGTTACGGAGAAAAAGATGATCTGGTAGAGCCGGAGGTGGCGCTTGCCCCCCTGGACTTTATTGATGCTGAAGTCTCGGCTTTTCCGAAAGGGCATGTGGCGATTGCCACATCATGGTCAAATCCCAAGTCTGCGTGTGCGTTGCATACCTGTTTCGGCGATAAAAATTACCGGGGACCGGTCCGTTTTCAATTGGATCTGGACAAGGATATGGAATCTGAAAAAGCAGAGTTGGAATCTAAAAAAGCGTCGTCC
>DZCT01000281.1 GCA_022736535.1 Desulfatirhabdium butyrativorans
AAAAAGCCGAAAAGACTTGTGGCTGTACTCATAAAAATGGGACGGATACGGGTTTTCACGGATTCCACAATTGCCGCGATGCCCGTGAGTCCCTCATATCTGACGTTGTTCAGGGACTGATGCACAATCAGAATGGCATTGTTGACCACCGTGCCGACCAGAATGATAAATCCCAGCATGGTCACAATATCAAAAGACTGGGGCGCGACAAAACGATCCACCAGACGCAGCCCCATAAATCCCCCCGCGCCTGCCAGCGGAATGGAAAACATGATGATAAAAGGATAAAAGAAATTCTCGAACAGCGCAGCCATGAGAAGATAGACAATGACAGCCGCCATGATCAGATTCCAGAAAATCGCATCCATTGCCTGCGTGAGTTTGTCCGCATTTCCGCCCACGCTGACAGTTACGCCGCCTAATTTTCCCGCATCGGCAAGCCCTTTCACAATTTCATTTTCAATGGTCTCCATTGCCTGCTGCAAAGGCATTTCCGGAGGCGGCGTGACTTCCAATTTGATGTTGCGTTTCCGCTCCAGATGGTCAATCTGCATCATGCCCTGAGCATATTTCAAATCCGCAATGTCCGCAATGCGGATCAGACTGCCGAATCGGTTGGCAATCACGCTTTCCGAAATATCTTCCGGCACCCGGATGTCCGATTCATCGCTTCTCAGAATCAGGTCCATTTTTTTTGCCTCTTGGGGCTTAAATTCTCCGACTTTTCTGCCGTCCATCATCACGTCAATATAAATCCCCAGTTCATCTTCGCCGATGCCGTTTGCCAGCGATTTTGAACGGTTCGGGACAAAATTGGCTTCAGGATAGGTATTTTCAAGGGAAGGAACGGGCCGAACCTGCGCGTGCGCCAATTTCTCTCTGATTGAACCGAACAATATCCTTGCCGCTTCGATGATGCGGTCAATATTTTCTCCCGAAATATTGACCTCAACGGTTCTGCCGCGCCCGATGCCGGTTTGGAAAATGCCTGCCTGAATACTTACGCCGAACACGCCGGGAATGGTGTTCATAATCCTTGCCAGCGTCGGCATCATTTTCGGGGCTTCGGTTTCATGTTTGCTGATCGCGCCGAAAAGCGTCATGCGGTCTGCGGAAACAAAAAAGATATTTTCAATCTGCGGCACGCCGTCTTTCCAGTCTTCTTTAAAATAAGGCGCGGTGGATTTGAAGATAAAATTCCCCAGTTCCTGACGTTTGTGAATGGAATACCCCGGCGGCGGAATGATGATATTCAGCACCAGATTCCGGTTGCCCTGGGGCAGATATTCGGCTTTCGGCACCAATATCATTGTAACATAGCTGGAAATGACGGTAAAAACAATCACCGTTGCGATGCGGGTGAACCCGTTTTTCAAGGTGAGCCGGGAAAAAAACAGCAGTATCCCGGAAAGCAGATTTCCGAGTTTGCCGAGCGCGCCGTCCCCGCTTTTTTTGCGTTTGGAAATCCGATAAAACTGATGTGTGACAGAAGGAATCACACAGACGGAAACCGCCAGACTGATCAGAATCGCGGCGGTGATCGCAATGGCAATGTCTTTGAAAAGCTGTCCTGCTTCTTCCTGAATGAAAATGACCGGCAGAAAAACAGCCACTGTAGTTGCGGTGGAGGCAAAGACCGCGCCCCAAACTTCCTGCGCGCCGTCATAGGAAGCCCGATAAGGACTTTTTCCCATTTTCCGATGCCGGTCAATATTTTCCAGCACCACGATGGCATTGTCAACCAGCATTCCCACCGCAAAGGAAATTCCCGCAAGGCTTACGACATTCAGGGTTCTCTGAAAAAGCCACATAAAAATAAAAGTGCCGATCACCGAAATCGGAATGGAAATCGCTGTGGCCAGGGTGGAACTGATGCTCCGCAGAAATACGAGAAGCACGGCAACCGCAAGGAGTCCGCCTATAATCACATTGTTCTTGACTAAAGCGATTGCCTGATTGATATAGGGCGTCTGTTCATACACAATCTCGAATCGGAGATTGTTTTTTCTGAGAATGTCCTCGTTTAATTTTGCCACAGCCTTTTTTATGTTTTCAGTCAGCGCGATAACATTGGCGCCCTGTTCTTTTCTCACGCCCACCACAATGACCGGAAAGCCGTTGTGCATGACCGCCACATCATTGCTCGCGTAGCCGAAACGGATTTTCGCAATATCGCTGAGATACACTCTTCGGATACCGTCATCTTTCAGCAGCACATTCAGCGGATCATCGGGTTCCTGAAACTCGCTGACCGTGCGTATTCGGTAATTTTTTTTCTCAAGTCCGAGGACGCCTGCGGAAATGTTGATATTTGAGGATTTGATACGGCTGATGACTTCAGTAATGGTCAGATTGTATTTTGAGAGATTTTCCGGCGACATGACAATTTCCAACTGCTTCTCGGACCCGCCGAACACAAACAAAGAACCCACGCCGGAAACCCGCTCGATATACTGCCGGACGTCATTTTCAAAAAATGTCCGATAAGTATTTACCGCAGAAGCGTCGCCGCTGACAGTCTTGAGAACCATCCAGATCACGGGGGAACTCTGCGCGCCGGATGCGTCAATCACGGGCTTTTCCACATTGTCAGGATAGCTTTTGACTTCATTGAGTTTGTTGGAAACTCTCAGCAATGCCGCGTCAATGTCTGTTCCGACTTCAAAGGTCAGCGTGATTTCGCCCATGCTGTTATAGCTGGAACTCTCCATCAGCGTGAGACGCTGTATTCCTTTCAAAACCTTTTCCTGTTCTTCGATAATGTCTTTTTCCACCTCGTAGGGCGTGGCACCGGGCCAGACCGTTGAAACGGTGATTTGGGGGGCTTCCACATCCGGCGTGAGCTGCACCGGCAGTTTGCCGATACCCACAAGCCCGAAAAGAATCACAAGAATAACGCCCACGGCCACGGAAACAGGTTTTGATATGGAAAATTTTATAATGTCCATTAAAATCCTACAAAGATAACGCTCCTACGGAGCTGATTGATCTCGTTGGGAGCGTCCGGGCTGCAACGAGAGAACAGTAAAGCGAGTTTGAGACTCGCTTTACAGCCGGTCAAAGAGTGCATCCAACAGGCTTTCCGCGCTGTGAAGGTCCCCGGCCGAATCAAACTCCGACTTCAGTTCTCTGAAAATAGCGTCATATCGGGAATTTGACACACCGGCGGCTTCATAATTGACCCGCGGTTTGAGATAAAGCTGATCCTCGAAAAAGTAATTTGCGGGACCCGCAGATGCCCGGGGACGAAACTGCCATGAAATTTTCAGATTCAGGAACTCCCGGACAATCTGCTCACGGTTTTCATTTCCGATAATGTCCGAGATTTCAAGCGGATGTCCGAGCCGATTTTTGATTTCTCCGAAAAATGCCTTCAGCATTTCTTTCTCCGTCATCACGAGACCGTAGAGATACCAGTCTTGTGAAATCTCCCGGACAATTTCTTTGTAAACTTTGGGCAGACTGCGGCACGAGGGACAGAAATAAATTCTGCACGCCATGCCCCCGTAAAAACTGAGTCCTCTGAAATCTGTGCCGTTATTTCCCCGCGCCAGCGGATGCAGAAGGCATCCGGGCCGGGAATATTTTTCGCCCGCCAGACCGATATAGGGACAGTGATGAAATTCCGGAAAAGGGCGTTCCTGACATTCTTCCGCCTCGATTTTTTCTTTGAAATCAAGGATGTCATCTATGTTTCTCGGTGTTTGGGCAAAGAGTTCGGTGCGACGGATCAGCATCGCTGTCAGCGATTCCCGTGAAGCATCCGCAACATTGTAAAGCCCGCAACACGCGGCGCAGGCGATGTCCTCGCTGACCTGACAGAGATACACGCTGTCCGGGGCTTTTGTATCCGTTTCAGTAAAATAATGGCGCATTGTTAAAGCCGTTAAAGGGTAAGACAGGGATTACCAAAATCCCCCCGACCTCTCTCACCTCTGCTAAAATCGGTAGTGGTGTAGAAGAGGTGACAAACTCTGTCCCTGTCATTCTGAGTGCAATAAATAATCTCTTATTATAACAGGTTATTATAAAAAATAAGATTCTTCGCTTCGCTCAGAATGGCAGTGCCGGAGGAGGCCCCGGAACTTTTCGATCTACTGAAATTAAGATTTGATTAACATAGGAACCGCTCCCGGCATTTCTTTAAAACCGAGTTCCCTGTAAAAATGATGAGTTCCTTTTTCAGCAATCAGCCCGATCCAGTTCAGCCCGTCTGCGTGAAGGCGTTCCGCCAGCAACTGAATGATCTTTCCGCCGATGCCCATCCTCCGGTATTCGCTTTTTACGGTTACATCCTGAATATAGGCGTCGCTCACGCGGTCGCTGATGCTCCTGCCCATGCCGATGACAATTTTACGGGATTCGGCGCCGTTTTCGGCTGCGGCAATCATAAAGCAATGACTTCCCGCGATGATCCGGCTGACCAGATCAAAATTGTCGGCTTGCTCGGACAGCCAGCCCTCGGCGCAGTAGAGCGAAACAATCTGCCGAATCTGCTCCGGATGGGGAATTGTCAGAAAGCTGAACGTAATCATTTGATTCAGTATAATTCGGCGAACAATTGTTTGCAAACGGCAAAAGCGGCGAAGTTCCTCAGAGAGAAATGCGTCCGAATTGATATTGATTTGAAAAAGAATTGATGCCGGATGCTTGATTTCTGAATATATTGATGCCGGTCATCAGCATCCGGTTGATATTTGGTATTTATTATATCGTCATTTCGGATACTTCATAAGGACGAGCTTTCTGCCACTCCGTCGTGCGATGCGCTGCATACCAGAGGTCATATTTTTTTTGCAAATTCATCCACATACCCGGCGTTGTGTTGAACACTCTGGACAAGCGCAAAGCCATATCGGCAGTAACAGGCGCACGCTCATTCAAAATTTCAGCCACGCTTATCTCTGTCACTCCCAGATATTCACCCAACTGGGTCAGCGATATTGATAAGGGTTCGACATAATGATGCTGTAATATTACTCCCGGATGTAAGGGAGGTCTTTTCTGTATCTGAGTCATATATCTCTCTAATATTATATTATATATTTTTTATATCGGTGTTTTTTTATGTTATTCTTATATCTCAGTGATAATCAACGTAATTTATATCCCATGCCTCGCCGTCTCTGAAGATGAAAGTTATACGCCAGTTTTTGTCAATTTTAACCGACCAGCGTTCCTCACTTTTCGGTTCCAGCTTGTGAAGATATGAACCCGGGTATCTCATATCTTCTATATCTTCAGCAGCATCAAGTCGTTCCAATATACTCTCCAATTTCTGGGCATGTTTGGGATTAATTCCTTTTTTTTCTCCATCGTAAAAAAAATCTTTTAATCCTTTGTCAATAAAATTTTTGATCAAATTTTTTCCTTTCATCCGGGTGTAGATGAATTATTCTAATATAGGGCGCGATCCATGCTTGTCAAGGATTTTACAGGATGCACAGGATAAAATACAGTATAACATCTTGAAATATCCTGTGCATCTCTGTTAAAAACTCACTTCATCCGTTAAAATATGGTTGACAACACAGCTAGTTCTGTTTCCACTCAGGTTTTCGTTTCTCCAGAAACGCGCTGATGCCTTCTTTGGCGTCCGCTGTGGAGCAGAGACGGGCAAAAGCCTCGTTCATATATTCAAACGCTTTATAGTAATCCATATCTGCCGCGGCGTAGAATGCTTTTTTGGCGATCTGCAATGCCAGCGGACTTTTCTGCGCCAGAATTGCCGCCCAGTTGCGGGTTTCCCTGTTCAGATCCGCCTCCGGTATGACTCGGTTGATCAGCCCCATGCTTAAAGCTTCTTTTGCCGAAATCAGATCGCCGTAAAACAGGAGTTCGAGCGCTCGTTTTCTCCCCACAGACCGGCTGACAGGAATGACCGGTCCCACGCAGTTGAGTCCCACATTGATGGCGGTCAGCCCCAGACGGGCGTTTTCACCAGCGGTTGCAAGATCAGCCGCGGCGACCAGCCCCGCGCCGTTTGCCGCGGCAACGCCGTGTACCTGTGCAATAACAGGCTTGCTGATACGGCTGATCGTCACCAACGGGTTTTCCATGCACTCTATCCATTCCCGATATTCCATAACATTTTTATTTGAAAAATCGCCGACATCTATACCCGCGCAAAATGCTTTTCCGGCGCCTTTCAGGATAATGACCCGCACCCGCTTTTCGGAATCAAGTTCCTGAAGCGCCTGGTTCAGTTCTTTTGCCAGCGGAACAGTGAAGGTGTTCAGGCTGTTGGGACGGTTAAGCGTGATTTCGCCGACAAGATCATCTCCGATTTCAACGATAATGTTTTCGTGAGTCATTTCATACATCTCCTTAATATTTAAGCGGCGGCGGGGTCAGCCGAATGGTAGGGCGGGGTTACGCCCCCGCCGTCTGCTTATAGCAAAACATCGGTGGACACTGCGTGTCCACCCTACTGTGCGAATGTCTTCAAAATATAGATCGCTTCCGCCAATCCGATTTTCTTATCTCCGTCCGCATCCGCTTCTGCATTTATCTCAACATCCGCAGCACTCGGAAACTCCGAGCATATCTGCAAGGCAAGAATCGCATCTTCCAGACCGATGCCCCCGTCTCCGTTTATATCTCCGAGTCTCACAACCGCGCCGCTTCTTGAAGCCGCCAGCGCCCATGAAGACAGATGATCTGTCTGAA
>DZCT01000282.1 GCA_022736535.1 Desulfatirhabdium butyrativorans
TCTTTGCGCTCTCTGCGTCCTTTGCGAGAACCTTTTTTATTTCCGAAAAAGTCTATTGAACCTGTCAGGTCCGAAAATTCAGATACGGATTTTTTTACAGCCTCATGCAAAAATTATGCTTTTATGATAACATATTTTTTGAGACAGTTAAAACTGATTTCTTTTTTTCCTGCTGTCCGGATATAATGCCGTACTCTTTGACGAACTGAGCGAACCGTAACAGCCTGAATCAGTTCAGCATACAGTCCGCATTTGACCCGACAATGATTTTTTTTTACACTGATCCGCATTCGGTTTGATTCAGTTTCAGATATCTGTCTGTGTCCGTCTGTGTGCGTCTGCGGCAAAAAAAGCAAAATCGGATCAGCATACTTTCTGCCGCCGGTTCGGGAAAACAGAGCCGGAAAGCCGTCATTTATTTTAATGCCGGAATTCCGATTTTATCATATTGATTATATATAAATACCTCTTAACTTAACACGTATGGGCGTAACCCTGCCCTGCCGTAAATTTTAATTTGTCATTTTTCTTTAAAAACATTCGTGGTTTTTATTCGTGTAACAATTTGTGTTCATTCGTGGCTGAAAGAATAGGAAATACGATGCCTTCAAGCACAGAAAAAATACTTAAAGAATGGCTCTCGCGTTTAGACGGCGAACTGCCCGAAGTTTATCTTGTGGGGGGCGTGGTGCGGGACATGCTGCTTTCCCGTCCTCCGAGAGACATTGATCTGATGACGCGGGATGCGGAAAGCTTTGCCAAAAAACTTGCCGCGACGCGGGATGCTGTTGTTGTGCCTTTTGAGAAAAAAGCCGATGAACCGTGCTATCGCGTGATCGTCCGCCAACATCGGGAATCCTTTATTGACATTGTTTCCATGCGGGGAGATACGGTTTCTGACGATCTGGAACGCCGGGATTTTACCGTCAACGCGATTGCCGTCCGTATCGAATCCGGGGGCGCATCGGGCAAAATCATTGACCCTTTAAACGGACGCGGGGATTTGGCGCAGCGCATTATCCGGGCAGCAGGCGCTTATGCTTTTGTCTCTGATCCCTTACGGATACTGCGGGCGCTGCGGTTTGCCGCGGAACTCGGATTCACGATTGAAGACAGCACGCTGGCAATGATGAAATCTCATGCGGAATTGCTGAAACACACGGCGTCTGAGCGGATTTTCGCCGAACTGCTCAAAATTTTCGCTGCGGAAAACACCGGCGGCTTTGTCCGCATGATGGACCGGCTCGGCATCCTGAGCCTTATTTTTCCCGAAATCGTTGCCATGAAAGGCTGTACGCAAAATTCCCATCATCATCTTGATGTCTGGTCTCACTCCTTATTGGTGCTGGAAAACTGCGAGCATATCCTCACTCACCTTGAAGATTTTTTCGGTCAGGGATACGATAAGATTTCGGAAAATCTGAAAAAAGATGAGAACCGTATTGCTTTGCTGAAACTGACGGCAATGCTCCATGATGCGGGCAAGCCCCTCACCAGCGCTGTGGAAAAGGAGACCGGACGGATTACTTTTTACGGGCATGACAAAGCCGGCGCGGAAATCGTGTCCGGCACCGCCCGACGTCTGCGGATGTCCGGCAAAGATCAGGCATTTATTCAGCGGCTTGTCGCGGAGCATCTGCATATTCTCAATCTCTCCCGCCCCGAAGTCAGACCCGGTACGCGGCTGAGACTGTTCCGCAATCTGGGAGATGATGTGATTCCGCTGATCATTCACGGCATGGCAGACATCAACAGCACGCTCGGACCGGATTCGGATGCGCTGGAAAGAGAAGCCTATCTGGAGTGGGCAAAAGCGACGGTCATTGAATATTACGAACATACGAAGGCGCAATTGGAAAGCCCCAATTTTGTCACCGGAAATGATCTGATCGCTCTGGGCATGTCGCCGGGACCGGAAATGGGACGGATGCTTCGGGAAATCAGGGAAGCGCAGGATACAAACACAGTCAGAGATCGGGAAGAAGCCTTGTCGCTGGCAAAATCGCTGATGAAGCAATAAATGAAGTAATAAAATGACGCGCTCCGGAACAGTCCGGAGCGCGTCGGATAAAATCAGATCAATGTTTGTTTCCGACAAACTCTGTTTTCTCACGATAATATGCTATGACATGCCTGAGAATCGTATCCAGATCGGTTTCCGGCTCAAAGCCCACGAATTTTTTTATTTTTTCAATGCTCGGCACCCGGCGCAGCATATCCTCAAAATCCTTTTCAAACGCTTTTTCATAAGGAATCAGAAGGATTTCCGAATTTGATCCGGTGTGTTTTATGATTCTTTCGGCAAGGGCAAAAATGCTGATTTCCTCTGTTCCGCCGATGTTGAAGACTTCTCCGGCTGCCGCCTCGTTTTCCATGAGTGCGATCAGCGCTCTGACCACATCTTCCACAAAGGTGAATGTCCGGGACTGCGTGCCGTCGCCGTAAACCGTCAGCGGCTCGTTTCTCAGCGCCTGTTCCGTGAGTCGGGGAATGACCATGCCGTAAGCCCCGCTCTGTCTGGGACCCACCGTGTTGAACAGGCGGGCGATAATGACTCTGAGCTTTTTGGTTCGGAAATAAGCCAGCGCGGTAAATTCATCCATCAGCTTCGACGCCGCATAGCTCCATCGGAACTTGTCAGAAGGACCGTAGATGATGTTGTCGGTTTCCACCAAAGGCGCGTGAAGGTGTTTGCCGTAAACTTCCGAAGAAGAGGCGATCAGCACCTTTTTTTTGAATTTTGTACAAAGCTCCAGCACCTTTTCAGTTCCCTGAATATTGATTTTAATGGATTCCAAAGGATTGTCCAAGATATACCGGACGCCCACCGCGGCTGCCAAATGAAAGACCGCATCGGCTGTGCCGGTCAGTTCCAGCATGAGATCATGGTTGAAAATGCTGTCCGTGAAGACAAAAAGCCTGTCTTTAAAGTGCGGATTATCCTTAAATGATTTGATATTTTCAAGAGAGCCGGTGGAAAGATCATCAATAATATAAACTTCATCCCCTTTTTTGAGATAGGCTTCGGCAAGGTAGGATCCGATGAATCCTGCGCCGCCGGTAATCAGTACCTTCATAGAGAGATTCCTTTAAAATATTATTTAACTCACCTTACGCACTGTTTTTATCTCCCCCTTTCGTAAAGGGGGATTAAGGGGGATTTCATGTGCCGAAATCCCCCCTGCCCCCCTTTTTCATAAAGGGGGATTGCAGATTTTCTGCGTAACGTGAGTTATTTAAATAAGAATGACGGAACGGGGCTGCGTCAATAACCAGCTTAACATATTACTCTTTTTTGTAAAGAGGAATGCCGGTATCCCCCTTTTGCAAAGAGGCCCGGGCTGAGACAGACAGGGGGAATTTCATAGAGACGCAAAATCTTGCGCCCCTACGCACAAATCCCCTTAAAAAAAGGGGAAGATGATGATGAAACCCTATCTCTGTCAGTCTCTAAATCTTTTTCAGGCAGTTGCGAATCTGTTCGTAGGTATGCGGAGATGAAACCAAAAGCTGTTCCCTTTTTCCCTGCCCGTCCGGGTCTTCGCCGAGAAAGAACTCGGTGCCGTCCATTCGGTATATCTTGCCGCCTGCTGCCTGCACGATGATCCATGCCGCGGCAATATCTCCGTAAGATTCATTGCCGATGACGGCAGCCTCGGCTCTGCCCATCGCCACATAGCAGATATGCGCGGCGGTGCATCCCATGTTTCTGATTTTGCCCGGAAATTTCGGGATATAATGCTGATGAAACCGGGAATAGGTGAGAAGAAGGCTTTCATCATTGACGGTCTCCTGGGGAGAGATGCGGATTTCATCGTTTCCCCGGAATGCCTTGTCTCCTGCCATGGCAGAAAAAAAATCGCCGGTGGCAGGCATGTAGAACATACCGAAGATGGGCCAGAAATTTTCAAACAGCGCCAGAGAAATGCCCCAGATGGGAATCCCTGCCTGAAAATTGGCAACGCCGTCCAGCGGATCATAAATCCAGAGGTATCGTTTTCCCTCATGGGTGTAATCCTCGCTTTCCCGGTTGTCGTTCTGAAATATCTGATGCTCAGGAAAATTTCCCCGCAACTGGTCCCGGAAAAATTCTCTCAGATGAAGTTCTGCTTCTGTGATAAGCCCTTCATCGAATTTCACAAGCCGCTCTCCTTTGCCGTAAAAAGAAAGTGCTTTTTCTCCTGAACGTCGTGACAGTTCTTTCCCGAACTGTATCAAATCCTCTACCCCATGACCTTTTAAAGCCATTCTTCTCCTCCTTCGGTTTTAAGATATTTTATGATGCACAAGATGTTCCCGCTCCTCTCGTTTTTGTTGCCGTGCTTATGTCATTTCGAGTATAGCGTCTGTCATTTCGAGCGCAGCGAGAAATCTTATAATACAGGCTTTCCGCTTCTCGTTCATGTTTTAAGTGTATTTTATATGAAAAAATCTTGTTTAACAATAAAAATAGTATTATCATAGCAAATTACACGATGCGGGAAAATGGTATCATATTCTTTTACTCATTTCATATAAGAATATATAATTTCATATAATTTTACGAAACTTCCGACAAAATCCTTGACACAGGTTTCATATTTCTGTATACAGTTCACGCTGTTTCTGCAAGCGGACACAGGGAACAGGGGAAACCGTGTTTCCCCCCGAAGTCCGGCGTACCCCGGCAGGAAGGAGCGAATGCGGCACTGAAAAGGATGTGAACTGTCCGCACGGTACACGGAAGGGCCCGCAAGGCTCGGTCATTATCCGCTCCGCATTCCCTCACCGGACAATATGGTGCCGGTTTCAAAGCCTGACTCATATACTTTTATATGACGTTATATAAATTTATATGTTTTGGGTAACTATATGGAGAAATCTGAAGAAAAAGAAATCAGTCTGAAAACAAAAATTTACAACGGCTTCAAAACAGCTTACGGGAATCTGCTTAAAATCAGAGGCGAACCCAGAGAGATTGCTCTCGGATTTGCGCTGGGAATTTTCATCGGCATGTCGCCGACAATGGGGTTTCAAATGCCGATAGCGGTTTTTATCGCGGCGATTTTCAGATATAACAAAGTTTCCGCAGCCATGGGCGTATGGATCACCAATCCCTTAACCGCGCCTTTTCTTTACAGTCTCACCTATCTTGTGGGCGGAAAGATTATCGGACTTGAAAAAGTCTTCTCATTTTCCGAAGACTTTGATATGGACGCGCTGAAAGCCCTTCTGTCCAAAGCGCCGGAAATCGTCTGGGCATTGATTGTCGGCGGCGTTGTGATCGGGATTCCCCTTGCGGTCATCAGTTATTATCTTTGTTTTTCGGCGGTTCGGCGCTATCAGGACAGCATTAAGCAGAAATTGGCAAAACAGAAAGAAAAATTTGCCAAAAAAAGAGAAGAAAGAAGAGAGAAAAAAGGGAAAAAGATAAAAACAAAAAAAAAGAATAATGCAGCTTGACGAAGTGTTATCAATTTTGTAAGATTTGATTCTTAAAATCAAACAGAAAGGAGTTTGTAAATTTGGCAAATCATAAATCTGCATTAAAGCGTTCCCGGCAGAGTCTGATCAGACGGCTGCGGAACAAAACTTCCCTGACGCGGGTCAAAAGCGTTGTCAAAGATGTCCGGCTGGCGGTCAGTGAAAAACAGGCTGAAACAGTTACGGCAAAACTTGATCTTGCAAAGTCCGTGATCGGGAAAGCAGCCAAAAAAGGTGTTCTTCACAAAAGAACCGCTGCCCGGAAAATATCCCGTCTTTCCAAGCTGGCAAACACGCTTGCCGCATAATCACGTTTCATGTGTCGGGAGAAAATCATGAAATCGTAGGGGTAAGCTTACCCTTTTTCCCCTTTTTTCGTTCCCACGCGGAGCGTCAATCGTAGGGGTAAGCCCCCGTGCTTACCCTTTTCCTTTTTTTACAGCAAGGGCAACCACAGGGGGTTGCCCCTACACCGGCTTTTTTCCGCTGTCAGAAATCGCTGGCAAAATACTGATACGCGAGTTCCGCAATCTTTTTGGAAATCTTTGCAATCGCATTTTGCCGAAACTGCTCGGTTGCCAGGGTATCTGACACAACCGGATAAGATTCGCTTGAAGAAATCCCTTTTACGGACCAGATCACTTTTCCGTCAATACTTTTCAATTCAAAACCGGCGGAAATCCTTACCTGTCTTTCAAACGCGCTGTGTGCGCCTCTGCGGGACACCGTGTCTGTGTTCAGAGATTCGATTTTGCCGACAAGCACCGCGTCCGCGCTTTCCCTTCCTGTCAGAACCACGCTGCTGTTGCGTCTGAACTGATTCATCAAATCGTCTGCAAAGCCTGTTTCCAAGCCGATTTCCCCGGTCCGATTTTCAAAAAGCGGAATGCAGATTTTCCGCACGCCCCCCGGCAAAGATTCATCTCCCGCAAATCTGTAACCGCAGGCTGAAAGGCATAGCATCGTTATAAGTATGGGTAATATTTTTTTTATCATTGTTATCTCATTGTCTCGTTCCCGCGCTCTGACTCCCCCTTTTTTAAAGGGGGATTAAGGGGGATTTCAGCGGCGGAAATCAAATCCCCCCTGCCCCCCTTTAAAAAAGGGGGAGACTTTCTCGTTTCTCGTTCCCACGCTCCGCGTGGGAATGCAGCCCGGACGCTGTGCGTCCTGTCAT
>DZCT01000283.1 GCA_022736535.1 Desulfatirhabdium butyrativorans
TTTCCCACAGAGTTCACAGAGAAGAAAAGCCCACGGAGAACACAGAGTTTTTTTTAAAATTCTCTGTGATCTCTGCGGTTTTTTAAAACTCTGTGATCTCTGCGGGGAACCCCTCCGGGAAAAAACATCATATAAAGTCAAAAGAGATTCGATATAAAACGGGTTTGAAACCCGTTTATTTCCGCACTCCGGAAAGCGAAACGGAAATATGTTTACCATATTTTGCGCTTGTTACGCAAGATCATTAGCAGAACGAAAAGTTTTAATTTTAAATCGCTATGTTCAGCATTATTCATCAGAGTTGTTGCAAAACAGAGCGGAATATTTTATAGTAAGGTTTAAACATTTATACGATTCATGAAGGATCGGGGAATTTTCCCCTGAACTGTCATTCTGAGCGAAGCGAAGAATCTCAGCGGCGACAGACAGAGATTCTTCTCTTCATTCACTGCATAACCATTTAAAAAAAATAACCTGATAAAAAAAATGAAAAACACGAATGAACCTGTTACACAGACAGCCGAAAATAATGATAAATTCAAAATACTGATTGTTGACGATTCAGCAGTTAATCTGGAAATCGTATCCTGTATTTTACGAAAACAAGGCTATGAACTGGCAGTTGCCAAAGACGGCGCAACGGCGATTTCTCTCACAAAATCCCGGCGATTTGATCTGATACTGTTAGATATTATCATGCCCGGACTGGACGGGTTTGAAGTCTGCGGGAGATTAAAGCAGGACGCTGAAACCGCAGACATACCGATTCTGTTTCTGACCTCCATGACAGACAGCGAATGTGTCGTAAAAGGCTTTAACATCGGCGCGATGGATTATGTGGTCAAACCTTTTAATGAGGCGGAACTGTTCGCGAGAGTGAAAACGCATCTGGAATTGAACCGCTCAAGGCGTGAGTTGAAAAGAATAAACGAGCAGTTGAGCATAGAAATCGCAGAGCGGAAACAGGCGGAAAAACGCTACCGTGATATGTACAGAAATGCGCTTCAGGGCATGTTTCAGAGTACGCTTTCGGGAAAAGTCATCCGCGCCAATCCTGCTTATGCCCGTATTCTGGGTTATCGCTCGCCCCAGGAAATTGTTGCCATTGAAAATGTGAGCAAAGCACTTTACTACTATCCTGAAGATCGCCAAAAGATGATCGAATTGCTTATAGAAAGAGGAATGCTCACAAATTATGAAATGAAGATGAGACGGAAAGACGGCGAACCGGCATGGGTGCTTTTCAATGTCCGCCTGATAAATGATGAGGCAAACGAGCCTGTGATTGAAGGCATTGTGGTGGACAACACGGCACGAAAACTGGCGGAAGAAGAACTTCGGCGCAGCGAGGAGAAATTCCGCTATCTTGCGGTTCACGACAACCTGACCGAGCTTTACAACACCCGCTATCTCTATCATGCGCTGGAGGCATTGTTCAGAATCAGTGCAGATGCCAACAGTCCGTTTTCTTTAATTTTTATGGATATTGACAATTTTAAACGGGTGGTGGACACTTACGGACATCTGAACGGCAGTCAGGCGATTCAGGAAGTGGCGGCGACGATACGCGGAACGCTTGTCGAACCTGAATACGGCGTGGCTTACGGCGGCGATGAATTTGTGGTGGTGCTGCCGGGATATGACAAACAGCAGGCAATCGAAAAGGCGGAGGAAATTCGGCGTCGGATGCGGGAAACCGTGTATTTGTCAAATAAAGGGCATCATGTCCGCCTCAGTGCCAGCTTCGGCATTTCAACTTATCCTGACGACGCCGCGAACATGACCCATCTGCTGACGCAGGCGGACCGGGCAATGTTCAAAATAAAGGAAAAAGGCAAAGACGCGATAGGGTCTTCGTGTGAACACATTGAAAATATTAACTGATTATTTCATTTCGAGTTTTGCTTTTTTTGCCGCAGACGCACACAGACATACACAGACAGATATCTGAAAGCGGAATACGGCATGTATGCAGAAAATATGCCGTAAAAAACCGAAATCGGATTACTATACGAGAGAAATACCGGAGAAAATGTTTACTTTTACCTTTCTGACGCACCCCGAACCGGCTCGGTTCAGCAGGGTAGGCGGCAAGCTGCCCGCCATCCTGCAAGAGCAGATTCGGCAGATTGTTTCGCTTTACTGCGCCGAAGGCTGGCTGTCCGAGGAAGCCGACAATTTTGATCTGGTCAGCCGGATCATCGCGGGAAGTCATTGTTTTATCATTGCCGCAGACGAAAACGGCGCCGAATCCCGTAAAATTGTCATCGGCATGGGCAGGAGCATCAGCGACCGCGTGAGCGACGCCTATATTCAGGATGTAACCGTAAAAAGCGAATACCGGAGGATGGGCATCGGCGGAAAGATCATTCAGTTGCTGGCGGAACGCCTTCACGCAGACGGGCTGAACTGGATCGGGCTGATTGCTGAAAAAGGAACTCATCATTTTTACAGGGAACTCGGTTTTAAAGAAATGCCGGGAGCCGTACCGATGTTAATCAAATCTTAATTTACATGATGTGCGTTTTTTTTCCCACAGAGGACACAGAGAAAAAAAGACCACGGAGAACACAGAGATTTCTCTGTGAACTCTGTGTCTTCTCTGTGAACTCTGTGGAAAAAAAAGCTGCGCACAGCGTTAATTTGGCATATTATGAATCTGAAACACTTAAAAACTGAGGATTACCCGAATTTAAAACATTTTTTCATCGGGCAGACATACAATCTCTGCGTTTATTCGCTTCCCTCAATTCTTGTCTGGAACAGTCAGGTTTATCAGCCCTGCGGCGTGATACAGGATGACAGCCTGATTGTCGCTGCGGAATTTGAAGCCACTCATGCTGATAAACGTCATCTGATTCTTCCCGTATCTCCGAACAGAGCGTTTTCGCCCGAAGAATTGTATGAAATCGCCGAAAAACTCGGTTTTGACAAATACTGGTTTGTCCCGGACGAATATATTGAAAGTTTCGGGAAAACCCGCATCGAATCTCTTTTTGAAATCAGAGAGGATGAGAAATTTCAGGATTACGTTTATCTTCGGGAAGATTTGGCAGAATTGAAAGGCAACAGGTATTCCAAAAAAAGGAATCTGATCAGCCAGTTCAAAAAAGCTTATGACAAAGAAGGCGGAATTGCCGTTGAAAAAATTACGAATGCCGTTGTCCCGGAATGTATCGCTTTTCTTGAAAAATGGTGCAAAGAACGCGACTGCGACAAAGAGCCGGGCGGCGATCTTTCCTGCGAAAAACGGGCGGCGATAAATATGCTTGAAAATATTGAACTTCTCGAAGTTCCCGGCATTCTGCTGCGGCTGGACGGCATTGTCAGCGCGTTCGGCATTGCCTCTCATCTGAACAAAGACATGGGCGTTCTTCATTTTGAAAAAGCTTTTGCAAATATAAAAGGGCTTTATCAATATTTCGATCAGTTATGTGCAAAGCTTCTTTTTTCAGACAAGAAGTATATTAACAAAGAAAGCGACATGGGAATGCCGAGCCTTGCCCAAGCCAAGGACTCTTATCATCCTGTTATGAAGGTCAGGGCTTATGAATTGAAGGTCAGAAGCTGAATGCGGGTGTTTTTTTCAGCCACGAATGGACACGAATTTTTCTCGAACACAACTGCACGAATTTTTTTTATGATTCATTCGTGTTTATTATTCGTGGGACAATTCGTGAAATTCGTGAAATTCGTGGCTGAAAATTCAGAACGGATTTTCGTAAAATATATAATTCGTTGAATAATCACTAAATTCAAAGTAAACTTTCTTTTCGTCTTTATCTGCCTTGTAATTCAGATTTTCATCCACATAGCCGTAGCCGTAGCGGTAGGCTCTGGGCTGTTTGTCCGAAGTGCCGTAAGCTGTGGAAAGCTTGTCAATATTGATGAAGCGTTTCACCAGCTTTTCCCCGGCATATACTTCAAGCACGCCGTTTGTGCCTGTCCAGTTCTGAAATGAACGGCTGAATTCATTCTGGGATTCCTGCGTACATCCCGCTATCCACGCAAACAGTCCGAACATCATCCATACAATCGTCTTTTTCATAAATCATTCTCCTTAATAAATACATGATGATTATATCCCCTGTAACTCATCTGAAAATAAAATAATAGCCTGATCATATCAGAATTTCAACATAAATTCGGCGTTTCTCCCTTGACACCTTTCGGTCTTTCTCTTACTATCTGTTATAGAAATAAATATGCGTTTTATTATTTTGGGAGTTACACAGTTGCACTCCGCGGTCCGGGAACGTAAAGCGGGTTTATCTGTTTTCAGCCGGGGCGCTTTACATGCGGGTGCGGCGCGTGGAAAAAATTCTTATGGCGTGTCGGTGACGCGACCTGTTATCGGAGGGACTTATGAAAAACATCCGCCGCGGCAGATTGCCGATGATCTGTTTTTTGCCCGGTCTGTTCCTTTTCTTTTTATTCTCGCAAACTGCAAGCGGGCAGCCAAAAAGCAGTCTGCCTTCACTTGTCATTACAACAGAGAAGAATGAAAATATCCGGGATATTGCAAAGAAATATCTTAACAATCCCGATCTGTGGGAAGATATTCTCCGCGCCAACAATCTGAAAAAACCGGAAGAAATACGCCCCGGAATACAGCTTCGCATTCCGGTTGAGGCAATCTGCCGGGCAAATACGGAACTGGAAAATTCAAAAAAGCGGATTCAGGAGGCAACAGAAGCCGGCGCCAAAATATTTGCGACAGAGGTGATTGCAGAAGCCATTTCTCTGAGAAACGCCGCGCTTGAAAAACGGACAGCCGGAGACTGGGCAAAATGCACTGAAAATGCCCTTTCCGCAGAAGCCGAAGCCAAGAAAGCTTATGAAATCAGCAAATCGAAACATGATGTGCCGGCAGAAGCCGTGGTGAACTATCGTCAGGGACAGGTTCAGAGCCGAAAACCGTCTGAAAATACATGGAAAGATATTTCCCGCTACGGGGTTCTGCTGGAAGGCGAGAAAATCCGCACCCTTTCCCAGTCATCTGCCGAGATTCTTTTCAAGGATGACAGCCGGCTTCAACTGAAAGAAAACGCGCAGGCGCTGATCCGAAAGATGCGGGCAAATCTTTTGGAGCGTAGCGAGGAGGCAAAAGTCAGCCTGATAGAAGGCAATGTGCTGGCGCTGCTTTCCGGCGGAAAAAAAGTTCAACTGGAAGTTGAAGGCATTGAAACAAATGCCGATTCCCGGCGGTTCCGCGCCGGAAAAGATGACGAAGGGCAGGTCACATGGTTTGCCGTTGACGACGGCGAACTTGAAATCAAGGCGCAGGGAAAAAAAGTTTTATTGAAGAAAAATCAGGGTTCTGTTGTTCCGAAGAATCTTCAGCCTTCGGATCCCAAAGACCTTCTGCCGCCGCCGATTCTGCATGAACCGCCCGACGGAGAAGAACGGTTTGACATGGAAACGACGCTGAAATGGGAAAAGGTAAGAGGCGCGGAAAGCTATCTTTTGGAACTGTCTGAAAATGCCTCATTTTCGCAAATTCTCTGGAGTGAAAGAATTCCGGATACCACCGGTATTTTTTCAGGTTCTGCGGAGCATGTTTTTCCCCGGCAGATCGGCGGGGGCGCGTTTTACTGGCGCGTCACAGCCATCTCTGCAGACAAACTCCCGGGACGCATCAGCAAATCCCGATTCCTCCGCATCATCGCGGATGACACGCCGCCTTTCCTTGTGGTTCAGTCGCCGGCGTCTGATCAGACGGTCTCGGAAAAGACGCTGGAAATATCGGGCAGCACCGAAAACGGCGTTTCACTTTTCATACAGAATCAGCCGGTTAAAATCGGAGGCGACGGAAAATATCAGTTTCAGTGCGCGCTTTCCGAAGGTGAAAACCGCATCATTGTCAAAGCCGTTGACCGGAGCGGGAATATCAGCAAGTTGGAACGCGTTGTCACCTGCACCCCGACCGGCAAAACATATCTGTCTTTTGATCCGGCTCTGATACAGTCCGCGCCGAACTGCTTTGTTCTGAAACAGCCGTCTTTTATTCTGTCCGGCAACACGCAGCCGGGGAGTGCTGTCGCCGTGCGGAATGAGAAGTTTTCCGCTTCTTCCCTTGCAAATGCGGAAGGGCGTTTTGAGATCAGTGTTCGGACAGAGGGGCAGAAAGAGGAATTTGAGATTACAGTCACGCCGCGTTCCGGAGAGACAAAAACAGAGCGTTTCAGCACTGAAATTGACACAGAGCCGCCGGTCATACATTTTTCCCAAGAAATCCCGTCTGCTACGAAGAACAAAGAAATATCTCTCGGCGGACAGGTTGAGGGCGCAACCGTTCTGAAATTGAACGGAAAAGAAGTGATGCTTGAAAAAGAAAAGGACAAAGCGCAAACTTCATCTTTTCAGGTTGCAGTTCAACTGAATCCGGGTATGAATACGTTGCGCTTTGAACTATCGGATATTGTGGAAAATTTCACTGTTGTTGAAAAAGAGATTCTGCTGGATTCAGATCCGCCCGAACTCACGAATTATACGCTTTCTTTGCAGGACGCGAAAGGCGGGGAAGAAATTCGTGTGAAGGGCGCGCGCAACGAAGAAGACGAGATGGCCGCCGAACCTTGGTACGCCGTGGGCCCG
>DZCT01000712.1 GCA_022736535.1 Desulfatirhabdium butyrativorans
GCCGGAATCCCCCCTTGAGGGGGGCAGGGGGGTGTCTGCGAGGGGGTGCGGGGTGCGAGGCAGGTCGAAAGGGAAAACCCCGAACCTCTCCCCCCGACGAAACACCCCCCTGCCCCCCTCAAGGGGGCCCGGGCTAAAAATTAGACCCCGCTTGACTTAATGGCATTGGGGCAAAGCCCGCCCTGCTCTATGTTCAGTTCAACATGTCTTTCATTTTTTCCGTAGGGTGTGAAGCGGGTTTCAAACCCGCTTTACTCTATGTTCAGTTCAACATGTCTTTCATTTTTTCCGCCATAAGATGATTGACGTCTGCCGTCTTGAGGGAAATCCGAACAAAACGCTCTGAAAGTCCTTTAAAATTTGAACAGTTGCGAATGAGAATTTTGTCTTCTGCCAAAGCCCTGCAAATCTCATCCGATGTCTGATCTTTCAGTAATCCGGCAAGCATAAAAGAGGCGGCGCTCGGAAACAGTTTGATGCCGGAAGCATGTTTGAAGGCTTCGCTGAAACGATTTCTTTCGATCTCCAAAAAATTTCGTGTCTTTTCAATAAAGGCGTCGGTCTCCGCTTTCTGCTCCATGAGATAAATCACTGCCGCCTGCGCCAGACTGTTCACGCTCCAGGGAAGCATGTAGCGTCTGAATTTCTCAATCATTTTTTTGTCAGAGGCAATCAGAAAGCCGATGCGCAGTCCGGGAACCCTGAAAATCTTGGACATGGAATTTAAGACGATCACATTGGAAAGACCGCAATGCGACATACTTTGCTCCTCGCCCCGGATGACGAAAGGCAGATAGGATTCGTCAATGATGAAAGTTGTCTCAGGGTGAGACTTGCAGAAAGCAGATAAGTCATTTGCGGGAATCAGCACGCCGGTCGGATTGTTGGGATTGCAGATAAAAACCGTGTCCGCGGTCTTAATGTCTCTTTCAAGCTGAGACAAATCCGGTTGAAATTCAAGCTGCTGATGCGTCATTGAACAGAAATGCTCAACACGGTGCATAATGCAGGCATCCGCGTAATCCGAGTAAGTCGGCCCGAGAATGCAGGCTTTGCGGGTTCCGAGCGCATACGGTATGTTGTAAATAAACTGCGTGGTGCCGTTCCCGGCGAGAACAAGATCAGGATCAAGTTCGTATTTCTCAGCAAAAGCCTGAATGACGCTTTCAGCTTCGACTTCGGGCAGGGCAGTGACGGTGTTTATGTTTTCTCTGAGAAAATCGGCAAGCCCGGGCGGCGGGCCCAGCGGATTCACATTGCTGCTCATATCAATAATGTCGGATGCGGCACATCCCAGACGCCGCGCCAGTTCATAAATATTGCCACCGTGTCCTTTTATCAACGTATTCCTCCGATCAGGGTGAATTTCTCGCATCTGATTTCAGCCGGGGCGCGTAGGGGCAGCCCCAATGGCATTAAGTTAAGAGAAAAATGTAGGTCGGGGTGAGCCTGCGAACC
>DZCT01000713.1 GCA_022736535.1 Desulfatirhabdium butyrativorans
TGTAATTTTTCACATCGCTTTGATATTTGACATGAACATGCGGCGGAGAGTGATCGTTATAATTCATCAATATTACAAGCGAACCTTTTTTGAAGGGATGGGAAACCGGCGGCATTTTTTCTTCTCCTGATTCTCCCTGTCTGTATCGTCTCATACCGAATCTCTATTGAAAGCATTCAAATATTTTGTTTCCCACAGAGTTCACAGAGAGGAAAAGCCCACGGAGAACACAGAGAGTTTAAAAAAAACTCTGTGTTCTCTGCGGTCTTTTAAAACTCTGTGATCTCTGTGGGGAACCCCCTCCGGGAAAAAACATCATATAAAATCAGAAGAGATTCGGTATCACAGGTTAAAAATTGCCGGTTTTTAAGCGGACGATGTTTACAGTAACGCTGAATTTTATTTTCGATTTTTATCTGTTATTTCAGAATATTATTACTCCATATTTTTATTATAAAAGATATATATCATACAAACCTGTTATCTGTCAATCACAATTTGAAAGAGCGGGGAATTTTATTTGCCGGATGCGGTCATATCGTAGGGAACTGTCATTCCGAGCGGAGCGAGGAATCTTTAAGATTGCTCGCTTCACCCGGAATGACAGGAGCGGGATGCTTCACTGCGTTCAGAATGACAGTTTGATATGGGCGGATAAGAATATCTGCTGCAATCCCCAGTCCCGTATGCAGTCGCCGTATCATATCCAGAGAAAGCGGAACCTTGCGGTTTAATATTTCTGTTATTTGAACATCACTGCCGATAAGCGGGTCAAGATCGGCATCAGACAATCCCCGACTTTCCATATAATATTTAATTGCTTCAACAGGATCCGGTTCCGGAATAGAAAAATGATGCGCCTCATATACTTCAACAAGAGTTGTCAGGATTTCCAGTCTGTCGCCTTCGGGGGTGTCCGGCTCCGCATCAAACAATTCTTCAATTTCTTTAAGAGCCGCATGATAATCGGCATCTGTTTTAAGCGGTCTGATATTCATCTCTTTTATGACCGATTTCAGAGCCTGCCTCATCTGCTATTTCAGCAGTTCTGCGGTCAGTTCCGATGATGAGGCGACTTTGAGGAGCGGATAAAGCGGATTCCGGCGGTAGTTGTTCAGCGTCTGTTCGTGAATGTCGGCGTAGGCTGCGGCGCAGTCTTCCAAAAGCACGGCTTTGAAGCCGTGACAGATCGCATCCATCACAGTGGTCAGCACGCAGAAATGTGTCGCAATCCCGCCCACCGCGCAGAGCGTTATCTCCCGCTCCCGAAGCCAGTGTTCCAGCCCCGTGTTGAAAAATGCGGAAAATCTCGGCTTGGGCAGCCAGTAGTCTTGAGGCGCACGCTCCAAGCCTTCGACAATCTCCGCGCCTTCGGTCCCGGCTAATGAATGGGGTTTCATGCGCCCCTTGAAGATAAAATCCTCTTCGTGAAAGGAATCCGTAGAACT
>DZCT01000284.1 GCA_022736535.1 Desulfatirhabdium butyrativorans
GATAAAGGTTCCCCGTTCGGTCATCAGCGGGATGTTTCCGAAATAGATCTCCTGTTCTTTAATATCCCGGATGGTGGAAGTGCCGGTGTCTTTATCCACATCATAGACCACCAGTCTGACGGTAATGCGTACCGGCAGTTCGTAGGTCATGCCGCGTTGCAGGCATTCTTCCATGCTGTGTTTGATTTCGCCGAAGCGATAAGACACAAACTCCAGAGACGCGGTTCCGCTGAAATCCTTGATAGGAAATACTGACCTGAACACTGCCTGCAATCCGATGTCTTCGCGTTTTTCCACAGGAACATCAATTTGCAGAAAACGCCGATATGATTTGCGCTGCATCTCAATCAAATCCGGAATTTCAACAATCTTGTGAATCTTGCCGAAACTTTTCCGTATGCGGCGAAGTGCCAAAGGCTTTTCCGACATATTCTCTCCCAAAATCATGGTTTACGGCTATAAAACCGAGCTTTTCCAAACTTTTTGTACAAAAGTATAATTCTTTTTTACTGCCTATTTCATCTTCTGATTTATATCTCTTCCTCAGAAGCAGAGGGCTCGGGTATTTTATTACCGGTTCTATCAAAAATATCATTTAATACTTCATGTATATCACCAATTGTCAAACACGAATTCTTACCTACTTCGTTTCTCTTTCCGTGAGAAAGCCAATTCCGATACTCAATAATATTACTTAACTCTTCAGATAAGTCTTCAGGCAGCTTATCCTTCAATAAACCCTTAATCCCTGATAAACTGCGAATATCTTCCCCATTTTTAATAAATGATGAAGCAGCAATATAAAAAGGGGTAGGCTTATTTTCTTTGGAAGAAGAATTCTTCAAAATCTTACTTCTCTTCTTATATTCTTTTTCTACTATTCCCTCTATTTCTCCGTGTGCATTATCAACCCGTGTGAATATTTTATGTTCAAATGCCGCTATCATATCTAAAATACAAAGTTCTGTAATTTTTTGCTTTAATAAATCAAAGTGTTCCTTAATAATATCTCGTTTATCTCCTTTGACTTTATTGGATAAAAATATTTTCCCGAAATTCGGGTTTCTGATTGCTTCTCCTTGAGCATAGTTAAGAATTTCTGTGAGATCATTATAGTTCTGAAATGCTTTTTCCAAAGATTCTTTTATACTCATACTAATCCGTCTGTTCTTCCGATATGTTATCTGTCTTATCTATCCATTCATTCAGTAATTTTTCAAACGTATCTTTATTAAATGGAGATTTATCATGTTTTTTGTTGCTTCTCCATAATTCCCATTGCAGCTTATTTTTTTGCCTCTCAATCAGTAAAAGCATCACCTTTTCTTCTTTATGACCTCGCAAATATAAGTCTATCTTACCAAAAGCTCCTATGATATTTATTCCGGTAGGTTCAAGTACTACACAAGGACCTCCGCCAAGCCTCAACTCCATAATAGAAAGATTCTCAAAAAATTCTTCATACTCAACATGCTGTAATGAGTAATAATCAGGAACGATATGACCACACTCAATCAATTCTTTAAACCAATTTTCAATATCTTTATATAGCTTTGTTACCTCTCTGATCCATGTAATTTTATCCTGTTCCAATTTCTGAAAATGAGTTTTATTTTTTTCAGCTAATTTAGCCAATTTTTCTTTGAATTCCATATTCACCCCTGAAATCACTAATCATGAAATTTATTACCTATCTATGAAATAGGAGGAGCAGATCTGTTCTGATCAGCTCCTCCGAAGCAATAAAAAAACTTATTTCAATTCTACTGTTGCGCCCGCAGATTCAAGCTGTGCTTTGATTTTTTCAGCTTCCTCTTTGGCGATGCCTTCTTTTACGGGTTTGGGAGCACCTTCAACAACGTCTTTGGCTTCTTTGAGTCCGAGTCCGGTGATGGCTCTGACTTCTTTGATAACGTTGATTTTCTTATCTCCGACCGTTACCAGAATCACGTCAAATTCTGTCTTTTCTTCTTTCACTTCAGCAGCAGCCGCAGGTGCAGCAGCCGCAACAGCCATAGGTGCGGCAGCGGTAACACCGAACTTCTCTTCCAGTTCTTTGACCAGTTCGGACAGTTCGAGTACCGACATTTTTGCAATAAATTCTATAACATCCGCTTTGGTAATTTCCGCCATTGTATGTTTTCCTCCGACATTTTCAAATTTTCAGCTTGTCGCTTTTTCTTTCTGATCTTTGATAGCATTCAACACATTCAGCATTTTGACCGGCACACCTGAAAGCACTCTCACCAATCCGGTCGGCACCGCATTCATGACCGATAAAAGCTGGGATAGCAGCACTTCGCGGGAAGGCAATGCGGAAAGGGCTTTGATTGCGTCAAAATTCAATACTTTGCCGCCCAAAACCCCCACCCGGACACCAAGCTTTTCATTATCTTTGATAAAATCAGTCAGAACTTTTGCCGCTGTGACCGGATCCTGATAGCTCATGGCGACCGCGCTGGGTCCCTTGAAATAGTCTCTGATACAGGCTACGCCGGTACCTTCGGATGCCCGGTTGAGCAGCGTATTTTTCACCACACAGTAATCCACCCCCATATTTCGGAGTTTGCGGCGCAAATCGCTTGTCTGCGCCACATTCAGTCCCTTATTTTCGGTAAGGATGACCACTGTGGATTTTGAAAACCGCTCGTGCAGATCGTTGACAATTTCCTTTTTTTTGTCCAGATTCATAAAAAAATAAACACCTCCTTCCTAAATACCTGTCTAACCGGGTGAAGGCGGTGTGAGGAAAAAAATAAGAGTTATCCGCTTATATTTTCGCACCTCGCTGTCTGTGCAGGCCGGTTCACACCGTTTAACACTCAGCACCTGCGGTCTCTGACAGGATAGTTATTTAAGTTTGAACTTCTATTTGATCAGTTCTTTAAGAGAACCCGTATCAATTTTGACGCCGGGTCCCATCGTTGTGGAAACAGCTATGCTCCTCAGATAGTTTCCCTTACTGGCAGATGGTTTGAGGCGCACAATGGTTTCTAAAAATGCAGTAACATTCTGCATGAGTTTTTCCGCTCCGAAAGAAACTTTCCCCATCGGCGCATGAACAATCCCTGCTTTTTCCACCCTGAAATCTATTTTACCGGCTTTGAGTTCTCCTACGGCTTTTGCTATGTCAAAGGTAACTGTTCCGGTTTTGGCGTTGGGCATCAGCCCTCTGGGTCCCAGAATCTTGCCGATTTTTCCCACCACGCCCATCATATCCGGTGTTGCCACAGCTTTGTCAAAATCTAACCAGCCGCCCTTGATTTTTTCAACCAGTTCATCACTGCCTACAAAATCAGCCCCGGCTTCCAAAGCTTCCTTTTCCTTTTCGCCTTTGGCAAACACCAAAACCTTGACAGTTTTACCGATTCCGTGAGGCAACACGCATGTTCCGCGTACCATCTGATCCGCATGTCTGGGATCAACTCCGAGTCGGACAGCAATATCAAAGGTTTCATCGAATTTGGTGTATGATGAACCTACCGCCGTCTGAATAGCCTCTGCAAACTCATATCGCTTTCCGGTGTCGATCTTTTTTTGGGATTCCAAATATTTTTTACCCTGCTTCGGCATTTTCCCTATCGCTCCTTAATACCCTGAAACCCTTTCAGCTAATCTCAATTCCTATGCTTCTTGCCGTACCTTCGATTATTTTACACGCGGCTTCCGGTGTATAGGCATTCAAATCCGCCATTTTCTGTTTGGCAATTTCTTCAACCTGCTGACGCGTTACCTTACCCACTTTATTCCGTTTGGGATCATTGGCGCCCTTGGCAATCTTTGCTGCTTTCTTGAGCAGAATGGACGCCGGAGGCGTTTTGGTGATAAAGGTGAATGACCGATCCTGATAAACTGTAATCAGTACCGGAATAATCATTCCCTCATCATTTGCAGTTCTGGCATTGAATGCCTTGCAAAAATCCATGATATTGACCCCGTGCTGACCCAGCGCAGGACCGATCGGCGGTGACGGATTGGCTTTGCCTGCCGTCACCTGTAATTTGACCTGCGCCATCACTTTCTTTGCCATGCTTTGCTCCTATAATTTCGTAACCTGTACAAAATCCAATTCCACCGGCGTCGCTCGTCCGAAGATGCTGACCAGAACTCTGATCTTACCCTTTTCAGCATTCACTTCTTCCACAGTTCCGTTAAAATTTGTAAAAGGACCGTCTGTTACACGAATCTCATCGCCTGTCTCAAAAAAGAACTTGGGCTTGGGTTTCAGCTTTCCGGATTCCATGCGGCGCAAGATTTTTTCAGCCTCTTCGTCCGAAATGGGTGTGGGTTTCTCCCGCTCACCTAAAAAGCCGCTCACCTTATCCATTGTGGAGACAATATGCCATGTCTCATTATCAAGTTCCATGTGTATCAGGATGTATCCGGGATAAAATTTGCGGGAAGAGGTTTTTCGTTTCCCCTTGACCAGTTCGACAACCTGCTCTGTCGGCAGTACCACTTCACCGAATTTATGACGTTGAGGAAAAGAGGCAATCCGCTCCTCAAGCGTTTTTTTTACCTTAGCTTCAAAGCCCGAATAAACTTGCAGAATATACCATTTAAGCGCCACTCTGATTCTCCTTATCCGAGAACAACATGAACCAGACTTGACAAGGCAATATCCACAACACCGAGAAATAGCGAGATCATCATCACCAGTACAATCACAATAACTGTTGACCCCAAAGTCTGCTTGCGGGAAGGCCATGTAACTTTCTTAAGCTCTGCCTTCACCTCGCGTAAGAACTGGGTGCTTTTGCTCACAAACGTATTCGTGTTACTTTGCGGCACAGGTTTTGTCAGGCTCAGAGGTTTTTTCGGCGGCAATGTCTGCTTTTTCTGAATATCAGAGGAAGAAACGGCAGATGACGCTGTTTGTCCTTCGGAACTGTCAGACGGCGCAGGTGCAATTGCTTCATCGCCGGGTTGTTTTTTCTTCTTTATAGAAGTTTTCTTTCTTAATAACCGTCCCATCTTACTCCTAAAAAGTGCAAAATGCAGAGTGCAAAATGCAGAGTATTTCACTTTGCACTTTCAACTTTGCACTTTGCATTGTTTTTTTGGCAGGCCAGGAGGGATTCGAACCCCCAGCACTCGGATTTGGAGTCCGACGCTCTACCGTTAGAGCTACTGGCCTGCATGACGTCACGGATAACGGATTACTTGCCCTCTTTATGCGGCGTATGCTTTCTGCAAAATCGGCAGTATTTTTTAAATTCCAGCTTATCCGGCGTTGTCCGTTTGTTTTTTGTCGTGGTATAGTTTCTTCGCTTGCACTCAGTACATGCAAGCGTGATAATCACTCTCACAGAAAAACTCCTTTATGCGCTATGCGATAATTTCGCTGACGACGCCTGCGCCGACGGTTCTGCCGCCTTCCCGGATAGCGAAGCGCAGTTCTTTTTCCATAGCAATCGGCGTAATCAGCTCCGCGCTGATCGTGATATTGTCTCCGGGCATTATCATCTCCACGCCTTCCGGAAGGTTCAGGATCCCCGTAACATCTGTCGTTCTGAAATAGAACTGCGGACGGTAACCCGTGAAAAACGGCGTATGACGACCGCCTTCCTCTTTGCTCAGAATATACACTTCCGCTTTGAACTTCGTATGCGGGTTGACAGACTTCGGTGCCGCCACAACCTGACCGCGCTCGACTTCCTCACGCTTGGTGCCTCTGAGCAGCAGTCCCACGTTGTCGCCTGCGCGTCCCTCATCCAGAAGCTTCCTGAACATCTCCACGCCCGTGCAGACGGTTTTCGTTGTCGGACGGATTCCCACAATCTCGACTTCCTCGCCGACTTTCACCTTCCCGCGCTCCACGCGACCGGTCACCACGGTGCCGCGCCCGGATATGCTGAACACATCCTCCACAGGCATCAGGAACGGTTTGTCTATCTCGCGCACAGGTTCCGGGATGAACGCATCCACCGCTGCCATCAGTTCGAAGATGCACTTGGCTTCCGCGCTGTTTATGTCGTTGCTTTCCAGTGCTTTCAGCGCACTGCCGCGGATGATCGGGGTCTCGTCTCCGGGAAAGCCGTATTTGTCCAGCAGCTCACGCAGTTCCAGTTCCACCAGTTCTATCAGTTCCGGATCGTCCACCATATCGCATTTGTTCAGAAACACCACGATCCGCGGAACACCTACCTGACGGGCAAGAAGGATATGTTCCCGCGTCTGGGGCATGGGACCGTCATCCGCCCCGACAACCAGTATCGCGCCGTCCATCTGCGCCGCACCTGTGATCATGTTCTTGATGTAATCCGCATGACCGGGGCAGTCCACATGCGCGTAATGACGCTTTGTGGTCTCGTATTCCACATGCGCTGTGGCTATCGTTATCCCGCGCGCTTTCTCTTCGGGTGCCTTGTCTATCTGGTCGAACGGCACATACTGCGCCCACCCCTTCATTGCCAGATTCTTCGTTATCGCCGCTGTCAGCGTCGTCTTGCCGTGATCTATATGCCCGATTGTTCCCACATTCACATGCGGCTTGGTACGCTCAAACTTCTGCTTCGCCATCTCCTCCTCCT
>DZCT01000285.1 GCA_022736535.1 Desulfatirhabdium butyrativorans
GTGCTAAAATGAAATTTTAGCATTTCTCATTTCTCATTTCTCATTTCTCACTTACTGAAGCGGCACGTATCCGCTTTCTTCCACATATTTCTGACCTTTTTGAGGGTCTTTCACATAGCTGAGAAAATTTTTTGCATCGCCCTGAGGCTCGCCTCTCGTGAACATGAAAAGCGGTCTGCTGATCGGAAATGTGCCGTCCAGCGCCGTTGTCTTTGAACCGGCAACGCCGTTCACGGTCAACGCTTTTATATCAGCGGTCAGATAACCGATGCCGACATAACCCAGCGCATTCTTATTTTTTGAAACCGCCTGAACCACCGCGCCGCTGGATGCCTGAAGCAGCGCGCCCGGAAAAACCCGTTCTTTTTTCATCACTTTTTCTTCCCATACTTCATAAGTGCCGGAAGACGTGTCACGGGAAATCACGGTGATTTCCAAATCAGGTCCGCCGACCTCTTTCCAGTTTTTAATTTCTCCTTTATAAATGCCTTTCAGTTGATCCATCGTAAGGTCTTTTACCGTATTGGAAGCATGTACCACCGGAATAATGCAGTCATAGGCAACAATGTGTTTCACAGGCGTGACGCCTTTTTCTTTTGCAAGAGCGATTTCTTTGTCTTTCATGTCACGGGAAGAGTTTGCAATATCCGTCGTTCCGTCAATGATCGCCTTGATGCCGTCGCCGGAGCCGCCGCCGGAGATCGTGATTTTCACATCAGGATGTTCTTTCATGTAGGCTTCCGCCACTTTCTGCGCGATGGGCAGAACCGTTGTGGAGCCGTTAATGCCGAGATTCCCGGCATAGACAGAAGCCGCTGTGAGCATAAAGCCCGCTATAACCGCCGATACAATAAAACTTTTCCCTTTTTTCATTTTTCCTCCAAATTGTTAAAAGTGTTTTTCTCCGCACGCTTCGCGTTTCATTTTTCCTCTTATAAATGACAATTGTTAGAGCATTATGAGGAAAATGTGAATTTTGTGTTAAATTTTCATCTCCCTCGGAAATCCGATTTCAGGTTTCCTCATCCCGGAAACGGTAGCCCACGCCCCGAACGGTTTCAACATATTTGCCGTAACTGCCGAGTTTTTTACGCAGCCCCACAATCTGAACATCAACAGACCGGTCTGTCACCGGATAACTTTCGCCCCGAACCGCATCCACAATCTGCGAGCGGGTGAAAACCCATCCGGGGCGGGCGGCAAGGTAATTCAGCACCTGAAATTCTGTAAATGTGAGTTCCAAAGGCTTGTCATTGAGAAATACATCACGCCTTCCGGTGTGAATCACAAGCCCCTGTCTTTTGATAACAGCGTCGTTACCGAGTTTTTCTTCATGCTTTCGTCGGATGACCGCCTTTGTTCTTGCCAGCAGAATCCTTGTGCTGAAAGGCTTGGTAATATAATCGTCAGCCCCGAGTTCCAAGCCGGTGACAATATCCGCTTCTTCACCTTTTGCTGTCAGCATGATGATGGAAATATGCCGGGTTTCCTGAGAAGATTTCAGAATCCTTGCCACTTCCAGTCCGTCAATTCCGGGGAGCATGAGATCGAGAACCGTCAGGTCAATCGCCTCTGTCCGTGCGATTTTCAATGCCTTTTCACCGGATGACGCGCAATGCACTTTGTAGCCTTCCGATGTCAGATTGTATCTCAGCAATTCAAGAATATCGTCTTCATCATCCACCGCAAGAATCTGTTCTTTGTTCATAAGACCCCGTTGAAGTGAGAAGTGAGAAATAAAAAATACTCCGGAGTGCTGAAATGCAATTTCAGCGGATTCTCAATTCTCGATTGTATAATAGATATTTTCGGAAATAAGCGGCTGAGTCTCTCGCGTCTATTCTTAGCCGGGCCGCAAAGACGCAAAGCTGTCGGAATGTCATTTCGGGCGTCCGGAATGTCATTTCAAGCGCAGCGAGAAATCTTTCTTCCTTTGCGCTCTCCGCGTCCCAGGCTAAGGATAGATGCGAGAGCCTTTTTTCATTTCCGAAAAAGTCTATTGTATAATTTTTCTGTTTACGCCTGAAATGTTAGAGAAGTGTTAGGGAACGATTAGAATCAGGTTAAAAATGAAGTCGGAACACAAAGAGGCTTTCCGGAGTGCTATGCTGATCCGCTTCTGTATTTTAGACATTTTCGGAAATAAGCGGCTGAGTCTCTCGCGTCTATTCTTAGCCGGGCCGCAAAGACGCAAAGCTGTCGGAATGTCATTTCGGGCGCAGCGAGAAATCTTTTACCTGTAACATGGAAGCTCATTACAAACAAACTAAGTTTCTTTAAGAAACTTAGTTTGGGGCGGAAATTTCAGCAACCCTCACAGATGAATCGAAAAAACACTTCCTTTTCCGGGGCTGCTTTCCACCGTGACATATCCGCCGTGAGACTGCACAATATGCTTTACAATGGCAAGACCGAGTCCTGTCCCCCCCAGCTTCCGGCTCCGAGCCTTGTCAACTCTGTAGAATCTTTCAAAAATTCGGGGCAAATGTGGGTTGCCGATGCCGATGCCGTGATCCTGAAAACTGATGACGACCTCCCTATCTGTCATATCCGAAGCCGTATCCGAAGAAGAAACACCGGGACAGGCGCAGGGGCATGTCCCTACATCTGATCTGTCTTCGGGAAGGACAGTTTTCGGCCTCAACTCGGCTGAAATTCGGATACGGCTTTTCATATCACTGTATTTTATGGCATTGTCAAGCAGGTTCACGGCTGCCTGCTCAAGCAGGGGCGGGTTGATACGGGCTGTCATCTCATCATCGCAGTTCAGTTCGATGTTTATGTTTTTCTCACCTGCTTTTGTCTGACAGACCTGAACAGCCGTGAGAAGCACATCTTTTATTTTTCCCGGCTCAAGCCTGATCCCTTTGTTTTCCCTGTCCTGTTCGATTTTGGAAAGGTTCATCAGATCGTCAATAATGGCGGTCAGACGGTCTGTATGCTTTTCGATAATTTCCAGAAAACGCCCCGCTTCATCGGGATTGTTCACCGCGCCCTGACGCAGGGTTTCGACAAATCCTTTGATCGCTGTCAGCGGGGTTTTGATCTCATGGGAGACATTGGCGACAAAATCACGCCGGATGTTTTCAAGGTGCCGGAGACGGGTCACATCGTTCATCACGATCAGAATACCGACGTATCCCTCTTTTGCAAAGCAGAGGGGCGTACTGTGAATATGCAGGATTCGTTCTCCGTTCTGGTGAAGCACGATATCTTCTTTTGTCGGATTCTTACCGGAAATCGCCTTTTCCACAAAACGGTGAAGGTCTGTATTTCGGATCACTTCAAGAATACTTCTGTTCAGAGATTCCGATATATCCCGATCAAACATGCGGGCAGCGGCGCGGTTCATGCTGATAAGACGCGCATCTTTGTCCACCGCGATCACGCCCTCCGACATGCTTGAAAGAATTGCCTCAATTTCATTGCGATGCTGCGTGACGGTTTTTATCCGGTCATCCAATTGGGCTGCCATGCGGTTCATGGCTTGTGCAAGTTCTCCGATTTCCTCGGAATCCGGAACATGCAGCCGGTAATCCAATTCTCCCCGGGCAAAATTTTCCGCGCCTTTTTTCATCTCCACTATAGGCAGGCTGATACGCCGGGAAACCATCAGGCTGACACCGGCAGCAAGGAGTGCAATGACAATTCCGCCCAGCAGGATTTTGCTCCGAATGGATTTCAGTTTTTCATCTACAAAACTGATATTGACTGAGGTGCGTAATACCGCCGCCAAGTTGTCTTTATCTCTGATCGGAACAGCAACATACATCATTTTTTGTTGCAGGGTTCTGCTGTAACGGACAGAAACACCTTGTTTTCCGGTCAGAACGCTGACCATTTCGGGCCGGTCTGCATGATTGTCCATTTTGCCCGGGTCTTCTTCTGAATCGCCGATAACGGTGCCGTCGGGAAGCATGACGGTAATGCGGGTGGACGAAGAACTGATGCCGGTCTGTTTGGCTATGGCGTCAATTGCAGCCTGATTCAGAGGAGAAAGAAAAGCATGTATCTGTTTGCTGATAATCTGCGCCCTGACTTCAAGATCGCTCGCGGTGTGTTCAAGAAAAAACTGACGCATGGTTTCGGAAGAATACCATCCCGCAGCCAGCAGGGAGGCAAGCGTAATCAGCAGATATAAAGGATAAATTTGCCAGAGCAGTTTCTTTTTTTTCATTTTGTCCTCTTTCGGCAGTGATGCAGAAGCGGCGATTCAAAAAATGTCCTTATTTTTATTTATTTTTCTTTGTCTGTCAAGCCGTTTTTCAGAGCAGCCGCATTTAAATTTCAGGCAGCGGTGCAGAAGAGGTGATAAACTCTGTCCCTGTCATTCTGAGCGCAGCGAAGAATCGCTTATGCCGTCTCATTGGCAGTCATCTGACGCAGATTTGTGATATCGCGTGACGGCGAGTCTCCGAACAGACGAGCGTACTCGCGGCTGAATTGGGACGGGCTTTCATAGCCGACCTGAAATGCCACGTTGGCTGCATTCAGACGCTCCGCGAGCATCAATCGCCTCGCTTCGTGCAGCCGCAGCCATTTTTGATACTGAAGCGGACTCATAGCCGTCAGCGTCCGGAAATGATGGTGGAAGGTTGATGTACTCATATTGACCTGCCTTGCGAGGGCATCAATACGCAACGGCAGTGCGAAGTTACCCTTCAGCCAAGCGATTGCCCGCGCTATCTGATGACTCTGACTTCCCGCGGATGCCATCTGGCGCAGACGCTCACCCTGATCGCCCACAAGCAGACGGTAAAAAATTTCCCGCCGGATAATCGGCGCAAGGATCGGGATATCCGTTGGTTCGGCAAGCAGGTCAATCAGGCGTTGAAACGCTGTGAGCAGCGGCAGCGTGACCTCGCCGGTCGCCATTCCTCGGCTCGACTGCTGCGCGCGCGGCGCAGGAAGCTTGCTGTCTGTCATCAGTTGTGAGATTTCGCGCTGATCAAGTCTCAATACAAGCCCCAGATAAGGCTTGTCCCGGCTAGCTTTGACAATCTGCACAACTGTGGGCAGATCTATAGACGAGATCAGAAAATGACGTTCATCATAAATATATGTGTCATCTCCGAGCAGCACGCGTTTTGCCCCCTGTGCAATCATGCAGATGCGCGGTTCGTACATAATGCTTATCGGCTCGGTCGGTTCGTGCCGCTGATGAAGTGACAAGCCCTGAACCGCTGTCACAGACAGGTCGCCTTTGTCTGTCCACCGGGCTATAGTCTTTGCCAAAAGTCCGAGCGCTGCTTCCATCCGGTTATCCTCAAAATTCTGAGTGACGGTCTGCTTACCCATCGCATTTCCTTCTCTCTGACATTACCAGTCCTCTATTTTTATCAGATTCCGGCTTGCTGTGCAACCGAAAAATTCGCAGGATCAGGCAAGAAATGAAGAGGATTGCTCTACCTGTCTTTATTCTTTTCGGAGTATATTATTTTCAACAAAGCGGCAGACGGGCGTAAAATCTGCAAAGCAGTTCGGTCATAAACAGGTAAAAGGAGAAACAATGCAAAAGCGTAAATTGGGAACAAGCAATCTGGAAGTCTCGGCTCTCGGGCTCGGGTGCATGGGAATGAGCTTCGGCTACGGTCCGGCTGGAGATAAGCAGGAAATGATCTCTCTGATTCGGAAAGCCGTCGAAAACGGCGTCACATTTTTCGATACTGCCGAAGTCTATGGACCCTTCACAAATGAGGAACTCGTGGGTGAGGCTCTTGCTCCTTTCCGTGGGCAGGTGGTGATTGCCACCAAGTTCGGATTCAACACCGGAATTGATCCCACAAAGGGTGCGCCAGCCCTTAACAGCCGGCCCGAACATATCAGACAGGTCGCCGAAGCCTCGCTTAAACGGCTCAGAGTTGATGTTATTGATCTGTTCTATCAGCACCGCGTTGATCCGGACGTGCCGATTGAAGATGTGGCAGGAGCGGTGAAAGAACTCATTCGGGAAGGAAAAGTGAAACACTTCGGTCTTTCCGAACCGGGAGTACAGACGATCCGCCGCGCGCACGCGGTTCAGCCGGTAACAGCAGTTCAGAGCGAATACTCGCTGTGGTGGAGACGCCCTGAAAGCGGCTTGCTGGCAACTTTGGAGGAACTGGGGATCGGACTGGTTCCCTACAGTCCTCTGGGCAAGGGATTTCTCACGGGAAAGATTGATGAAAACACCACATTTGACAGCAGCGACTTCCGCAACATCGTTCCCCGCTTCACGCCGGAAGCCCGGAAGGCAAATCAGGCATTGGTCGCTCTGCTCGGCAAAATTGCAGAACGCAAAAATGCGAGGCCTGCTCAGATTGCGCTTGCATGGCTGCTGGCGCAGAAGCCGTGGATTGTTCCGATTCCCGGTACCACGAAGCCGCATCGCTTGGACGAGAACATCGGAGCCGTTGCAGTCGAACTTACGTCAGATGATCTCCGTGAGATTGACAGCACCGCCTTAAAAATCAAGTTGCAGGGAGATCGGTATCCCGAAAAGCTGGAGCAGATGACCGGTCGCTGATCGTCCGTCATAAGTATCAAGCAT
>DZCT01000286.1 GCA_022736535.1 Desulfatirhabdium butyrativorans
ACAGAGATTCTTCACTTCGTTCAGAATGACACTCCGAAATCACCTATTCTACACCACTACCAAGAATTTTTCCGAACAGGAGGCAAAAATGATGTTTGAAACATTAGTGCAAATGCTGCATGAACAGCGTGAAACCATCTGCATCTTTGCGAGAGATGACGTTTAATGAAGAATTGCACATTCAGGTGATGTGGTTTTCAGTTTTAACTTACATAAATTAAAAGGAGAACTATGGCAAATCGTTTTATCGGAAAAAGTGTGATGATATCCTGCATTCTTGCAGCGCTGCTGATTTACGGCTGTCTGGAAGAAAGGTCCGGCAAGCCCGGACCTGACCAAGTTATAGAGATGCTCAAAGCAGGAAACAAACGCTTTGTTGAGGGAAAACCGGAACATCCGAATACCGGCGCTGCCCGGCTGGTCCAAGCCGAAAAAGAAAATCAGGGAAAACATGCTTATGCGACTATCCTTTCCTGCTCGGATTCCCGCGTGCCGGTGGAATTTATTTTTGACGCGGGTATCATGGATATTTTTGTGGTTCGGGTGGCAGGCAATGTCTGCGATACAGATGAAATCGGCTCCATTGAATACGGTCTGGCGCATGTGCATACGCCCGTGCTTGTGGTTCTGGGACACACGCAGTGCGGCGCGGTAACGGCTGTCACACATGCGATTCACGGCAAGGGACATGCGATGGAGCGCAATATCCCGCCGCTGGTTGACAACATTGAACCGGCTGTCCGCCGCGCGATGGAACTTCATTCGGATATAAAAGATGATGAAATTATTCCTTATGCGATTGAAGAAAATATCTGGCAGGCAGTTGAAGACCTTTTCATGAAAAGTCCGGCGACACGAGATATTGTGAACAGCGGGAAGGCAAAAGTTGTGGGTGCGATGTATGATGTGGGAAAGGGCAGCGTCACATGGTTGCCGGAGTCAAAAGTTTTTGATATTCTGAAAAAAGTCGAAGAGAATCCCAAACGGGAGACAAATCCTATGGCTGAATCTGAACACTAAACCGGCTGTTGCAATCTCTCGCAAAGATGCTTTTGTTTCTCGCAAAGGGCGCAAAGTCCGCAAAGAAAAACAAAAGAAATTTTAATCTTTTTGTCCGACAAAAACTGAGTTTTTTCAAAAAACTCAGTTTTTTTATCGCTACCTGCAATGACGATATTCACAAAAAACAAATGCGGCATTCATCAGCAGCATCCCATTCGCATCCTTGCGTTTCCGGCATCGCTGATTCTGGTTCCGCTGGCAATTTTTCTGCTCCTGAACCTGATGTTCCCACTGTCGGCGCCGGAAAATGAGAAAAGATTCGCCGTGACGGTGACTGCCGAAGACGGCACGCCGCTCAGGAGTTTTCCTGATGAAAACGGCGTGTGGCGCTATCCGGTCAAGCTTGATGAGGTTTCACCGCTTTATCTCGAAGCCTTAATCAATTACGAAGACCGTCTTTTCCGGCACCATCCGGGATTCAATCTTTATGCCCTGTTCCGCGCTTTGTACCAGTACATTCTGACCGGAAAGCCCAAATCCGGCGGCTCCACGCTGACCATGCAGGTCGCCCGCATTCTTCATCCCCACGCCAAAACTGTTTCCGGAAAAATCGCCCAGCTTTTCCGTGCGCTGCAATTGGAGTATTACTACAGCAAAGAGGAAATTCTGACCCTGTATTTGAACTATGCGCCTTTCGGCGGAACTGTCGAGGGCGTTCAGGCGGCGAGTTTCACCTACCTCGGCAAATCCGCAAAAGAACTGAGTCATGCGGAAGCGGCTTTGCTCGCTGTATTGCCCCGTGCGCCCAGCCGTCTGCGCCCGGATCGGCATCCTGACCGTGCGGCGCAGGCGCGCAATAAGGTATTAGACCGTCTCGCGCAGATAGGAACTTGGCGTCATGAAACTGCGGCAGAAGCAAAACTCGAAAGGGTAAAATCCCGCGCCATCTCCCGTCCCATGCTGGCGCCGCTGCTTGCCCTGCGGCTTTTTTCAGAAATAAAAAACGCCGACGACGCGCGTCCTGTTTCCGGTATTTTGCCGGTTCGCACTACGATTAACCCTTTCATGCAGCAGAACGCGGAGAATCTGATACGCAATTTTATTCAGGGAACACCGCCCCGAACGTCTGCCGCGGTTATCATCGTTGAAAATGAGACATTGGCGGTAAAAGCTTACGTGGGGTCTGCGGATTTTTTTGACAACAGGCGCTTCGGTCATGTGGATATGATTCGCTCCTGCCGCTCCCCGGGTTCCACGCTCAAGCCTTTTCTCTACGGATTTGCATTGGAAGAAGGACTGATTCATTCGGAAAGCCTGCTGGTGGATGCGCCGTTTTCATTTTCCGGGTACCGTCCGGGAAATTTTACAGAGAGTTTTTCAGGCCCGGTCAGCGCAGGCGAGGCATTGCAGCGGTCACTGAATATTCCCGCAGTGGACATTCTGGATCGCCTTGATCCCAAATTTTTTGACGCCCGGCTTCGTCAGGGCGGCCTGAATCTGCGGTTTCCGCCCCATGAAATGCCGAATCTTTCCATGATTCTGGGCGGCGTCGGAACGACACTGGAAGATTTGGTGAGCGGCTACACGGCATTTGCATGTCAGGGCGTTTCCGGCAAACTTCGCTACACGCTTGACGCGCCGATGCGGGAACGCCGGATGATGAGTCCGGGCGCGGCTTATATCATCCGCCGGATTCTGGAAGAACACGGCAGACCGGATCTGCCCGGCGGCAATGTCTCGCTGACGCGCTCCCGTCAGGTCGCATGGAAAACCGGAACGAGCTACGGTTTTCGGGACGCGTGGGCTGCGGGCGTGACAGACCGTTACACGGCGGGCGTATGGGTGGGACGCCCGGACGGGACTGCTTCTCCGGGTCAATACGGCTTGGCGACAGCCGCGCCTCTGCTCTTTTCCATTGTTGACAGCCTGCCCCGTCATTACGGACGGCATGAGCCGATTCCGAACACTGTCAGCCGTGCGGAAATCTGCTGGCCCCTGGGCATCCGTCCCAAAGGCGATGATGATCGTTTGTGTCAGCAGCGCAGGCAGGCTTGGATTCTCGATGATCTTGTGCCGCCGACATTTCCGGACCGCAATGACCCGCGCCGCCGGGGCAATCCGGTGACGATTCAGGTCAATCCTGACACGGGCTTGCGGGTGGACGCGGACTGTCCGATTCCGAATCCGGTCAGCAAAATGATTGCCCGATGGCCCCGGGCTGCCGAACCCTGGCTGAATCCGCGTCTGAAAGCCGCTTCGCGCATTCCTCCCATAGACCCGATCTGCGGAAAACCGGTGTCATCGAGCGCGGAAACGGTCAAAATTTTCGGGATAGAGCCGCACAGCGTGTTCCGTCCCCCCGGCGCGCAGACCGAACTGCCGACCGTCACACTTCAGGCGCAGGGCGGCAGGGGGCGTCTGTTCTGGCTGCTGAACGGAGAACTGATCTGTCAGGCGGAAATCGGGCAGCCGCAGAATTATCAGTTCACGCGTCCGGGAAAATACCAACTGACCGTGACGGATATGGGCGGGAATTATGACAGTTTGGAGGTGTTTGTGCTGGGGGGAAGATGAATCTGATTTCCCCCTTTTTTAAAGGAGGATCAAGGGGGATTTGGCTGTCCGCACAGAAATCCCCCCTGCCCTCCTTTAGAAAAGGGGGGATTTTTACCGCTCCCGCTCAAAGTGCGGGGAACGAAACAAAATGAATTTATAGTAATCCAATCAGTATTTTTTTATAAATTAATTCAAAATATTCAATAATATGTCCGTCTCTGCGCTTTTCCTCACCGGCAGGATGAGCGAAGGAAAGCAGCGACTTGATTCTGTAAAGGCTGAACCGGTCGTGCAGGTAAATGATAAAAAAAATTCATATTGCAGGATGTTGACAATCCCCTTGTCGTAATGTAGAATATGCTTATATCAATCGGCAAAAAAAGGATGATTTCAATGAAACGCTTTTTTGCAATTATCGTTCTTCTGGCAATGGCAGTACTGGCACTTTCTTATGTGCCGGCAGCCGCAATACCCGAAACCGGAACCAGCGGCAAAAACACCTCATCCGGCAAATCGCTTGATGTGGGAGACCCGATTTCCGCAGCCAACGGCGCGTATCACTTTTCCATTCCCCTGCTGAATCCCGGGGGACCCATAAACCTGAATTTCATTCTGAACTATGATAGGGCTTCATTTTCAAATAGTTATGACGTAAAAGCCTATTTTTGGGGGCTTCTTTACGGCGATGACGTGAATATGATCTATTTCGGAAACGGCGATACGGTCAACTTCGTCAAAAACACCGAGGGCTTGCTGGTTTTGCATGAAGAAACGGCATATCCTGATAACGGCGTCCCTGTCCGCTATGCGTTCAAAGAAACTGCCGATTATGTGTATATGATGAATCCTGTTGAGGAGAAGATTTTTATCTTTGAAAAAAAGAAATGCAACGACATGGCGCAGAACAGTGTGCTGCGATATATCTCGGATCGTAACGGCAACAGGCTTTCTTATACCTATGATTCATCTTCTCCCTTATGTTCTCTGACGCGGATCGAAGACGGTCTTGGCAGAAGTCTCGATTTTGCTTCTCAGATCATTGACGGTTCTACGACAATTAATACTGTGAAAGATCAGATCGGAAGAACCGCAACTTTGACATACAAAAACGGACTCTCCTCGGTATCTGATCCGATGGGGCAGACCTATACTTTCAACTATAAGGCTATCGCAATTGATATATGGCCCTTTTCTTATAACAATCTCGTCAAAATGGTAAATCCCGAGGGAAATGCCCCGTATGAGAATGAATATGCTTATATCGGGATAACGCCTTCGGGATATCCTGTTCAGGAAGCGCCGCGGGTAACCAAGCAGACAGACGCCTACGGCAATTCCCTGACAATGAGTTATGACTCATCTGCCTATAAAACCACCGTAACCTATCCTGACGGAAAGCAGGAAATATTCGAGCATTTCAGCGCGCACAGCCTCCCCAGCGGTCTGACAGACTCGGATGGCAAAAAAGCCGGCTTCGGCAAAAATGCTCAGAATCAGACCACTTCGGTTACTGACCGTCTGGGAGACAGCACTACTTTCACCTATCATGCGGAAAGCGGCAAACTGGCTTCCGTCACCAATGCGCTGGGGAAAACCCTGAGCTATACTTACACGGCGCAGGATCAGAACATCAGCAATCCGGCAAACGGCGAATCTGTCAGTTTCACATTTTACAATCTGACAAAAGTTACCTACCCTGACGGCAGTTTTGAAGAGTTCACATATAACGACAGGGGCAACATGCTGACGCATAAGGATCAGACCGGCAAAACAAGGAGTTATACCTATAATTCAATGGGACTGGTTCTGACGGTTACGAATCCCACCGGCGGCGTGATGACAAACACCTACAATGCTGACGGCACGCTTGCGTCGAGCAGAGATTCGGACACCGGCATCACAGCGTATTCTTATGATACTGCCAAACGGCTGAACAAAATCACCTATCCTGACGGAAAATCTTTGTCTTTTGCATACAACGCCAACGATCAGATCACGTCCGTAACCGACGCCGACGGCAATACGATTGTCAGCGAATATGACGCCAACGGCAATCTGGTCAAAGTTACGGATCAGAACGGCAAAGTTTCGGCTTATGCCTATGATCTCATGGATCGCCTGACACAGACCGCGGACCGCAGGGGCAAATCTGCTGCCGTAACTTATGACAGCCGCTCCCGCGTGGCGTCTGTTACGGATCCGAACAATATCACCACGACTTTTGCCTATGATTCGCACGGATGGCAGACCGGCGTTACGGTTGACGGCAAAACATGGCAGACCGGATATGATGCGGAAGGCATTGTTTCAAGTCAGACAACGCCGATGAGCCGGAAAACGCTTTTTTCAAGCGACAAACTCGGACGCATTACGACTGTTACGGATCCGCTGAATCGGAAAACAGATTTTGTTTATGATGATCTCGCAGGCTGAAATCTTTCGCCGATCCTCTCGGCAGAACAAGTTCTTATACTTATGATGCCAAAGGACTGCTGACCGGCGTTGTGCTGCCGGATTCCGCATCATCCGCATATTCCTACAATGACAGCGGATTGTTGAGCAATATCAGAGACCTGAACAGTCAGAACTGGCTCTTCGGCTACACGGCTCAGGGCAGAGCAAATTCCATGACCGATCCGCTCGGAAATAAATGGCAGTACGGCTTTGATACGAGGGGTCGCCTCAGTCAGACAACGTATCCTGATTCCGCAACAATGACTCGGGCTTATGACAGCAGAGGCAATGTCATCCGCGAGGATTACTCCGGCGGACCCTCCTTCACTTATGTGTATGACAAGCTGAACCGTCTGACAGAAGCGGACGGCATCACACTGACTTATGACGAGGAAGGTCATGTTACCGATGCGGTGCAGAACGGTCATCATTTCACCGCAGCTTATGACAACGGCGGCAGGCTTCAGAGCGTAAGTTATGACAGCGATGCGCTGACAGTCACTTATGCTTACAG
>DZCT01000287.1 GCA_022736535.1 Desulfatirhabdium butyrativorans
CCGCACTGAGACCCTTCACTGCGTTCAGGGTGACAGAAGCGGAAGAAACGCTCAGGTTGACAACAGTGTGTCATTCTGGTGAGACATCCTTTCTCTATCTTCATGACTTTGCAGGGAAGAAACGCTCAGGTTGACAACAGTGTGTCATTCTGAGCGGAGCGAAGAATCTCTTTTTGAAGCGAAGAATCTCTTTTTACAGATGAATCCTTGCAGGAAGGCAATGGAAAAATCAGACAGAAAAATTTTTGCAACCTTATTCTTTTCCATATTCACGGTGATTACAGGCGTCGGTATCGTTGTGCCGCTTTTACCTGTGTATGCCCATAATCTCGGCGCAAGCGGCATATACGTCGGACTGATATTCGGCGCGTTTTCTTTTTCAAGAACCGTGTGCCTGCCCTATTTCGGCACCCGCTCGGACCAAAAGGGGCGCAAACCCTATATTGTCACAGGGCTTATGGGATATTCGCTGATTTCCCTTGCCTTCATGTTTTCCGATACAGTGGAATCCCTGATTGTCATACGCTTTGTTCAGGGCGCCGTATCCGCCATGATTATGCCTGCGGTTCAGGCATATATAGGCGATATTACACCGGCAAAACAGGAAGGCAGCATCATGGGACTGTTCAATCTCTCGCTGTTTATGGGCTTGAGCATCGGTCCCCTTGCGGGCGGTTTTTTCAAAGATCATTTCGGGCTGGATGCTGCATTTCTCTGTATGGGGCTGCTGGCGCTGACAGGTTTTTTTTTAAGCCTGTTTCTGCTTCCTCCGGTCTCATCGGAACGGGCAATGCGCCGAAAAAAAAATCCTGTCGGATGGAAAAAACTCCTTATGAGCAGAGACATCATCGGACTTTTTTTTTTCAGATTTGCCTACGCTTCATGTATCAGCATTATATGGAGTTTTCTGCCGATTTTCACAGATTCGGAATTTTCCTTTTCCAGTTCGCAGATCGGCATTCTTGTAACGCTGGGCATCTTTATCAGCGGCCTCATGCAGACGCCTATGGGCTTTCTGGCAGACAGAATCAGCCGGAAAATGATGGTGACGGTCGGCGGCATATTCACGGTTTATGCAATGTTTTCTTTTGAATGGGCAAACGGGTTCTGGGACCTTTTTTTCACCAACATCCTGTTCGGCATCGGCGGGGGTGTGTCCACGGCCCCGCACGCGGCAATGAGTGTGCAAAAAGGAGGTCAGGCTGAGGCAATGGGATCGGTCATGGGGCTGATGACCATGGGACACAGCATGGGAATGATGACCGGTGCGCTCCTTGCAGGCGCAACCATGGATTATTTTCAACTCCGCCGGGCATTCTCCTTCGGCTCTGTTATGATGGCATTCGGCGTTGTTCTGTTTTTTGCCTGTATGTACAGACAGAAAGGGTAGGTCGGGCATTCATGTCCGCCTTTATGATATTTAATTTCTTTAGGAGTTACGCAGTTGAAAATATCCTTTTTTATTTAACCGCAAAGGACGCGAAGGAGAACGCGGAGGACGCAAAGTTCTGAAATATATCTTTGCGACCTTTGCGCTTTTCTCTGTGTTCTTTGCGGTTAAATAAAAGCGGTTCATTTTTCCGATGCGGAAATTCCGACTGCGTAACTCCTATTCTTTTAAAAGGAAAAAAAGCAAAATTATGGTTTGGTTCAAAAGAAAAAAGAATGAAGATAAGAAGGCTTTGTCTGAGCAGAAAATAATTGAAACCATCAATCGCGTGGAAGAAATAGCATCTTCGGCTTATTTCCCCGATACTCCGGATGAAAAAGAAACGGCAAAAAAAACAGCCGCCTCCGGGGACAAGTCTTCAAAAAACGGGCTGGTCGGCCGTCTGAGAATGGGCTTGTCCAAGACGCGTGAATTTCTGACCACCGATATTGACGAACTTTTTTCCAGTCATAAAAAAATGGAAGACCTTCTGGAAGAATTAGAAGAACGCCTGATTACTTCGGATATCGGGGTTCAGACCGCTACACGGCTGATTCAGAATCTCTCCAAAAAATCCTCCAAAATTTCTGACGCCGATCAACTGAAAGCAGCATTGAAAGCGGAAATTATTTTGCTTTTTAACGGACACGGGGCTGTTTCGGAGAAATCTTTAAAAAAACCGCATATCGTGATGGTGGTAGGCGTGAACGGCGTCGGCAAAACCACGACCATCGGAAAACTGGCGGCAAAAGCAGGAGCAGAGAAAAAAAAGGTGCTGATTGCGGCTGCGGATACATTCCGGGCTGCGGCTGTGGAGCAACTGGCGATCTGGGCGGAACGGGCTAATGCGGAGATTGTAAAGCACAGAGACAACGCAGACCCCGCCGCAGTCGCGTATGACAGTATAGAGGCGGCGACGGCGCGGGGCAAAGATATTGTTTTTGTGGATACAGCGGGACGGCTTCATACAAAAGTCAATCTCATGGAGGAGTTGAAAAAAATAAAACGGGCAATGGCGAAAAAAATCCCGGACGCGCCCCATGAAATCCTGCTGGTGCTTGACGCCACCACGGGACAGAATGCGCTTTCCCAGGCAAAAATGTTCAATGAATCCCTCGGCGTTACCGGCATTGTGCTGACCAAACTGGACGGAACCGCCAAAGGCGGCATTGTCGTCAGTATTTGCAGCACCCTGAATGTCCCCTTAAAATACATCGGCGTGGGAGAAAATATTGAAGATTTGCAGGAATTTGATCCTGCCCGCTTCGCGGACGCGTTGTTTTAAAGGGGTTCGGGGTACGGGGTTCGAGGTTCGGGGCGCCGCCTCTGACCTCGAACCCCGTACCTCATACCCGCGCCCGCCCCCCCTCTAAACAGAGATTTAAAGCAATGTAGGACTGATTATGTAAAAAAAAGTGTTGATGAATGCGGATTTATGTTGACATTAAAAATAAGCTACTATATTGACAGGGAGAAAATTGAGCATCTTCATTAAAAGAAAAAGAAAGGGGAAACACAGATGACAAAGGCAGAATTGGTGGACAAGATGGCGGCAGACGCGGATATTCCCAAGACAAAGGCGGCGGTTGCATTGAATTCTTTTATGGACAGCATTGCTGAGACCTTGAAGAAAAAAGACGGTAAGGTGACGCTGGTGGGATTCGGCACTTTTTCCAAAATGCGCCGCAAAAAACGGAAAGGACGCAATCCGCAGACCGGAGAGGAAATCAGCATCAAGGCATGTAATGTGGTAAAATTCAAGCCCGGAAAGAAGCTCAAAGACGCGGCGGCAAAATAAGAATGATTGTTGAGGGAATTGAGCGTCTGATTTGCATTCTCCGCAACGCGTGGGAACGAGGAAAAAGTTGAAAATAGAAATTTGAAATTTGAAATCAGCATCTGTTTCAACTTTCAATTTCTATTTTTCAACTTCACTCTTCAATTAATAAGCAATTTCAAATGTATTGAATTCGCCGGAATAATCTTCCCATGCCACATTCACGTTTTTCACTTTTGAATAGGGCGAGCCTTCTTTGCACCATTCAAGGATGGTGTTCACATCTTCTTCCTCTCCTTCAAATAAAGCTTCTACGGATCCGTCGCTACGGTTTCTCACCCAGCCGAAAACGCCGTAATTTTCTGCCGCCCGCTGGGTTTCTGCCCGAAAAAAAACACCCTGAACTTTTCCGGTGATGATGACACGCACTCTTACCTCTGCCATATTTTTTCCTCCTAAAGATTGAAGGCTGAATATATGAACTTGTAGGGTGGGCAGCTTGCTGCCCACCGTTCCCACGCAGCGCATCAATTTCGTAGGTCGGGGTGAGCCTGCGAACCCCGACACCTGCCGGATGATGTTGGGGTTCGCAAGCTCACCCCAACCTACATTTCCGCTTAATGCCATTGACGTAGCGCATGGGAACGAGGATGATGTCGGGGTTCGCAGGCTCACCCCGACCTACATTTCCGCTTAATGCCATTGACGCAGCGCATGGGAACGAGTTAAAATTTCAGGCGGGCGCGGCGTATTTTAGCCTGGCCGCCCTACCGTTTTTCAGCCGTCAATTCTTGTAGCATTTTTTCGTCAATAATCTGAATACCTATTTTTACAGCTTTGTCAAGCTTGGATCCCGGGTCTTTTCCCGCGACGACATAATCCGTATTCCGGCTGACGGAACTGCTGACTTTGCCGCCTGCCGCCTCAATTTTTTCTTTTGCCTCATTTCGCGTCATGCTCTCCAATGTTCCGGTCAGAACAAAAGTCTTTCCTTCGAGCAGGTTCTGTTTCGGCTTGTTTTCCGTGAGAATTTCCACGCCTGATGCCATGAGACGATTTAAGGTGTTGCGATTTTCTTCCTGTTCAAAAAAATTCCGGATGCTTTCGGCAATTTCAGGTCCGATGCCGTCAATGCTCTCAACATCCGCAACATCTGCCGAAGAAAGTTTCTCCGGATTTTCAAATTTTTCTGCAAGAATATCAGCTATATTCTCGCCCACATGCCGAATCCCCAGCGCGTAGATAAAACGGTCAAAGGAAATCCGCCTGCTGTTTTCAATTGCACGGATGAGATTTTCCGCCGATTTGGGCCCCATGCGTTCAAGAGATTGCAACTGTTCTTTTTTCAAGCTGAAAATATCCGCGTAAGACAAAAGCATTCCTTTGTTCACCAACTGCTCGATGAGCTTTTCTCCGAGACCGTCTATGTCAAAAGCGGCTTTTGACGCAAAATGTCTGATGCGCGCTTTGATCTGCGCGGAACAGTTGATATTGTTGCATCTTTGAACTGCCTCATCCTTTTCCCGATAAACCGCCGCGCCGCAGACCGGACACTGCTTAGGCATGACAAATTCTTTTTCCGCTCCGGTTCGTGCGGATTCAATCACTTTGACCACTTCGGGAATCACATCGCCGGCGCGTTGCACCAGCACGGCATCGCCGATGCGGATGTCTTTGCGCCGGATTTCGTCTTCATTGTGAAGCGTTGCCCGACTCACCGTCACGCCGGCGATGTTCACCGGCTCGAGATGCGCCACCGGTGTCAGCGCGCCGGTTCGCCCGACCTGAATGCCGATGTCAATGATTTTCGTGGTTTTCTGTATTGCCGAGAATTTATAGGCAATTGCCCACCGGGGACTTCGGCTGGTCGCGCCGAGTTCCGCCTGCAAAGACAGGCTGTCAACTTTAATCACCATGCCGTCAATGTCATAATGAAGTTCATGCCTTTTTTGGCTGAGTTCCTGATAATAGTCAAGCACTTCCTGAATAGAAATCTTTGCCCGGATCATCGGGTTAATCCGAAAACCCAAGCGTTTCAGGATTTGCAGCCTTTCCCAGTGAGAATCCGACACAAATCCTTCTGCTTTTCCCAGACCGTAGCAATAGATTTCCAAGGGGCGTTTTGCGGTTTCTCTCGGATCGAGCTGGCGCAGAGAGCCGGCAGCCGCGTTTCTCGGATTGGCAAAAACCGGCACATTCGCTTTCAGACGTTCTTCGTTCAACTGTCTGAAAGTCTCCCGCCCCATAAACACTTCGCCTCTGACTTCGAGATAACGCGGCATTTTCTCCGCGCTCTGTTCCCGCAACAGGAGCGGAACCGAGCGAATCGTCCTGATATTCTCGGTGATGACTTCACCTTTTACACCGTCTCCGCGGGTGGAAGCCGTGATGAGTCTGCCGTTTTCATAAACCATTTCCACGGCAAGTCCGTCCATCTTCGGTTCTGCGGTATAAAGAATGTTGTCGGAAGTATCAAGATTTTTTTTCACTCTTTTGTCAAAATCAAGAATATCCGCATCGGAAACGCCGTTGTCCAAACTCAGCATGGGAACGGAATGCTGAACGGTTTCAAATTTTTCCAACGGCGCCGCGCCGACTCTTGCAGACGGCGAATCCGGGCTTGCCAATTCCGGGTGCGCGGTTTCCAGCGCGATCAATTCCTGTATCATCCGGTCATATTCCGCGTCCGAGATTTCCGGGTCGTCGAGAACATAATAGCGGTAATTGTGCCGGTGAAGCTCGCTTCTTAATTTTTCGATTTTTGCGATTACGGACTGTTCTGAATACGCTGACATAATTCGGTTATGACCTCAGCCGCGTGGGTGCGGGCTTGTCTGAATTTTTCATTTTTAAATCCGGGCTGCCATGTGAGCGTGGCTAATTCATCGGAAACGGTCAGAATGCCGCAGACTTCCACATCCCGGACTTTCCCCACCGTAAACAGCGCGGAAAGTTCCATTTCCACAGCCAGCGCATTTTTTTTCTGAAAATAAAGAATCTTTTCAACGGTTTCTCTGTAAATGGCGTCTGTGGACCAGACCGCGCCCTCGTGAAAGACAAGTTCTTTTTTTCTTAAAATATCCTTTGTCATTTCCGTCAGCGGCGCGGAGGGGCTTGCGGTTTCATTCTGATCTGCATGATAATGTTTTGATGTGCCTTCGTCAATAAAAGCGGCATTCGGCACAATCATATCTCCGATGCGGACATCCGGCGAAATGGAGCCGCACCATCCTGAGAATATGATTTTCTTTGCGCCCCATGCGATCAGCGTTTCCATCATCATCACCGCGTAGGGCGCGCCGACCACGG
>DZCT01000288.1 GCA_022736535.1 Desulfatirhabdium butyrativorans
AGCGAAGAACAGTTCCGCAAGCTGGCGGAAAAAGCGGAAGCCGCGAATCACGCCAAAAGCGTGTTTCTGTCGAACATGAGCCACGAACTCCGCACGCCCCTCAATTCGGTGCTGGGCTACGCGCAGATTCTTTCCCGGCAGCGTGAGACAAGCCCGGCGGTCAAAGACGGTCTGCATATCATCGCGCAGAGCGGGAATCATCTGCTGACACTGATTAATGACGTGCTGGATATTTCCAAAATTGAAGCCCGGAAAATGGTGCTGTATCCTGTGCCGATTATTCTGAAAACCTTTTTGGACGGAATCGCGGGCATGATGCGGATGCGGGCGCAGGAAAAAGGACTTCGGATGGTTTATCAGGCAGATGCGGGGCTGCCTGCGGGCATTTACGCGGATGAGACACGGCTGCGTCAGGTGCTGCTGAATCTGCTGGGAAACGCGGTCAAATTCACGGATCAGGGCGGAACCGTCACATTCCGTGTTCTCATGCCTCAATGCCGGGGCATTTCCCAAACGCGTAGAGACGCACGGCCGTGCGTCTCTACGGACGAAAAAGGGGAGGAACAAATTCTTCTCCGATTCGAGGTGCAGGACACGGGTGTGGGCATGACCGAGGAAAACACGGCGAGAATTTTCACTCCCTTTGAGCAGGTCGGCGACGCAGGACGCCAGCGGGAAGGCACAGGTCTGGGACTTGCCATCGGCAGGCAACTCGTGCGCATGATGGGCGGCGATCTGCATGTGGCCAGCGAATACGGGCGCGGCAGCATCTTCTGGTTTGAAGCCGCGTTTCCCGTCATAGCCGCTCCGGCTCATGCCGCACAGGTCAGAAGCCGCTCGGTTGCAGGATATGAGGGACCCCGGCGCAAAATTCTGATAGCGGACGACCAGCCCCAGAATCGGATGGTACTGCTCAAAATGCTCGAACCCCTCGGCTTTGAGGTCGCGCTCGCGGAAAACGGGCAGACCGCCGTGGAACTTTTCCGCTCCTGGCATCCGGATTTGATTCTGATGGATTTGCTGATGCCGGTGCTGAACGGTTTTGAAGCGGTAAAGCAGATCAGACAGTTTCCGGAAAACAGCAGCCTGCCGATTATCGCTGTTTCCGCCAGCGCGTTTGACATGGATCAGACCCAGAGCCGCAAAGCCGGGTGCAACGGCTTTCTGCCCAAACCCGTGGACGCGGACAGGTTGCTGGCTTTTCTGGAAGAATATCTGCATCTTGAATGGATACACGAAAAACACGAGGATTCGCCTGAAAGACCCGCACAGGAGGAATCGGAAACGGAACTGATTCTGCCCCCGCGTGAAGACCTTGAAAAATTATCGGAGCTTGCCCTGCTGGGACGCCTTCCGGAAATTCAGGATTACGCCGCAAAATTGGAAAGCGATGATGCCCGCTACGGAGCGTTTGCCGGCAGACTGCGGGAACTGGCGGCAGCGTTTGAAGATGCCCAGATTACAGAAATGCTCGCGAAAGCAATGAAGTAGGGCGGACAAAGCGAAGCGTGTCCGCCTGTAGAACTCACCTTACGCAGAAACCTCGTTACGAGGCTCTGCCTCGTAACGGCAGGTTCACAGCGGCTCTGCCGCAGCCCTGTTTTATCAGAAATGAGGCAGAGCCTCAGAGCATACGTTACGAGGCAGAGCCTCGTAACGAGTGCGTAAGATGAGTTACTTAAACAGAGTGGTTACTGCATTACGGTTTTACGGCTGCGGCGCGAATGAACATCAACGCAATGGAGAAACAAACATGATGACGCCTGAAAAACAGACTATTTTGATTATTGACGACAACGCCGCGAATCTGGGCGTTTTGTCCGGCTATCTGAAAGACGGCGGTTTTCAGATTATGATTGCACGAAACGGACGCGACGGCATTGCCAAAGCCTCACGCGGCAATCCGGACCTGATTCTGCTCGATGTGCTGATGCCCGAAATGGACGGCTTTGAAACCTGCCGCCGATTAAAATCAGATCATACCGTAAAAGAAATTCCTGTCATTTTCATCACTGCCCTGCAAAGCGTGGAAGACAAAGTGAAAGGCTTTGCCGCAGGGGGCGTGGATTATCTGACCAAACCGCTTCAGGAACAGGAAGTGCTGGCACGGGTTCAGACGCATTTGCAGCTTCAGGCGCACAAAAAGCAGTTGCAGCAGCAGGCAATCGAACTCAGACAGGCAAAAGAATTAGCTGAAACTGCCCGGAAAAACGCCGAAAAAGCCAATCAGGCAAAAAGCCTGTTTTTAGCAAACATGAGCCACGAACTGCGGACGCCCCTGAACGCCATTGTCGGATTTTCCGAATTTATCCGTGCAGATGCGGAGATTGCGCCTGTTTACCGCGAATATCTTGACATTATCCATCGCAATTCCGAACATTTGCTGGAACTCATCAACAGCGTGCTGGATATGTCCAAAATCGAAGCCGGCTGCGTCACACTGAACACCGCTCCTTTTGATCTCTTTGATCTTTTGGCGGAAATCAGGGAACTTTTCAGGCTGCGCGTCCGGCAGAAGGGTCTGACGCTGACGGTTGACTTGCAAAAGGACGCGCCCCGGTATCTCCGCACGGACTGTTCAAAACTGCGGCAAATCCTCATCAATCTGGTGGGTAACGCGGTCAAATTTACAGATGCCGGAACGGTCAGTCTGCGGGTGACAAGCCTTCGGCAGAAAAGCGAATCGCTTATCAATCTGCTTTTTGAGGTGGCGGACACGGGACCCGGTATTTCGCAGGAAGAACAGGCGCATCTGTTTCAACCCTTTGCACAGACCGCCGCAGGTCAGCAAGTGCATGAAGGCACCGGACTGGGGCTTGCCATCAGCCGCAAATTTGCGGAACTGATGGGGGGCGAAATCCGCATCAGCAGCAGAGCGGGCGCGGGCAGCGTTTTTACTCTCGAACTGTCGGCGGAAATCGTCAGCGATGCGGAACTGACGCGCCCTGTTCCTGTGCGCCGTCCCATATCGCTTGAACCGGGGCAGCCGCGCCGCCGTCTGCTGATCGTTGACGACAAACCGGACAACCGCAGGCTGCTGACGGTTCTGCTCAGACCTTTTGATTTTGAACTGCGCGAAGCCGTTGACGGACATGAAGCTTTCCGTCTATGGGCTGAATGGCAGCCGCATCTGATCTGGATGGATGCCCGGATGCCCGGCATGGACGGCTTTGCCGTGACCGAAGAGATCAGGGCAAAACAGGGAGAGACCAAAATCATTATCCTCAGCGCAAGCGTGGCGGAGGATGACCGTGCAGCGGCAATTGCTGCCGGCGCGGATGATTTTCTGCCCAAACCTTTTCGTTCCGCGGAGTTTTTCAACATGCTGGAACGTCATCTGGGGCTGAAGTTTGTCTATGAGACAGCAGCCTCCTATCCGGATGATGATGAATCCACGGGCGAATCCGATACGCCTGCCTCAGTCATAGCCGATGTTCCGAAGGACTTACGCGGCAAACTTGCCGACGCGACACGGCGATTTGATATTGCCGCCATGCTCCGTATCATCAAAGAGATACAGGCAGAATATCCGTCTGCGGCGGAAAGACTGGGACAGATGGCGCAGAATTTTGAATATGAGCGGATTTTAAAATGCCTTCATCCATAGAGACGCACGGGAAAGATTTCTCGCTGCGCTCGAAATGACTTGCGTTCCCACGCACAGCCCCAATGTCATTAAGTTGTAGGTTGGGGTGAGCTTGCGAACCCCAACACTTGCCGGATGATGTTGGGGTTCACAAGCTCACCCCGACACTTGACGGATGATGAGCCTGCGAACCCCGACATTTGACTTGACGGATGATGTTGGGGTTCGTACCTCACCCCAACCTACGAAATTGTCAACTTGACGGCATTGACGCACAGCCCCGGAGAGGCAGGGCTGTATGCCTCTGCCCGGAAGGAATCATCTGAAACATGACTGAATCAGGCAAGTTTTCTGAAACCGAGTCTGTCAGAACAATTTTAGTCGCCGATGACATCAGAGCCAATCTGCGGCTCCTCACCGACATCCTGCTCAAAGCCGGATATCGGGTATTGCCGGTGATGAACGGCACAGCGTCTTTGGATGCGGCGCGCACCCAGCGCCCGGACATGATTCTGCTGGATATTATTATGCCCGATATTTCAGGATTTGAAGTCTGCAAACAGTTGAAAAACGACGAAAGCACGCGTGACATTCCGGTGATTTTTATCAGCGCGCTCAATGAGGCTTTCGATAAAGTCAGCGCGTTTGAAGTCGGCGGGATTGACTATATCTCCAAACCGATTGAGGCTCAGGAAGTGCTGGCGCGTATCCGCACCCATCTGGCTCTGCGCGAAGCTCAACAGCAGTTGCAGACACAGAATGTCGAACTCCGTCAGGCAAAAGAAGCCGCGGAAGCAGCGACCCGCGCCAAAAGCGAATTTCTGGCAAACATGAGCCATGAAATCCGCACACCTGTGAATGCTGTCGTCAACATGAACCGGCTCCTGCTGAATACGCCTTTGGATGAGGAACAGCGGGACTTTGCGGAAACCGCCATGATTTCTTCCGAGGCACTGATGTCCCTGATTAACGATATTCTGGATTTCTCCAAAATCGAAGCCGGAAAACTGGAACTTGAAATCACGGATTTTGATCTGAAGCAAACTGTTGAATCTGTGGTAAAAATTCTTGCTCCGCAGGCAGCGGCAAAAGGACTCCGGCTGACACACCGCATTGCCCCTGACGTGTATCCGTATCTCAAAGGCGATTCCATGCGGGTGAAACAGATTCTGCTCAATTTTCTGAACAATGCCGTCAAATTCACGGAAAAAGGGGAAATAGAAATTCGGGTTCGAGGTGAGGGATTCGAGGTTCGAGGCGAAATACCCCGAACCTCAGACCTCGTACCTCTCACCTTTGAAATAAGCGATACCGGCATCGGGATTCCCGAAGCGAATATGGAACGCCTTTTCAAATCTTTCTCGCAGGCGGACGCATCCATGACCCGGAAATACGGCGGCACGGGCCTCGGTCTTGCCATATCAAAGCAGTTGGCGGAACTCATGGGCGGAACGGTCGGCGTCGAAAGCAGAGAAGGCATCGGCTCGACTTTCCGGTTCACGGCAGTGTTTGAGAAGGGGTTCGAGGTCAGAGGTTCGGGGTCAGAGGCAGCGCCCCGCATCCGGCGTTCCTCACCCCGCACCCCTCACCCCTCACCCCTCACCCCTTATCGCATTCTGCTCGCGGAAGACAATCTTCCCAATCAGAAAGTGGCGCTGGCGATACTGAAAAATTTCGGTTTTTCGGCAGATGTTGCAGATAACGGCAGGGAAGCGGTGGATGCGCTCCGAAAGACCCGCTATGATCTGGTGCTGATGGATTTGCAGATGCCGGAACTTGACGGGCTTGAAGCGGCACGCATCATCCGGAATCCGGCTTCGGGCGTGCTGAATCCGGATGTGCCGATTGCGGCAATGACGGCAAATACATCCGGAGAATCCCGTGAGAAATGTTTTAAGGCAGGCATGAATGACTATATCTCAAAGCCGATTGATGCTGAGGAACTGTTATCTCTCGTTGTCAGACAGTTGCAGGGGGGAGGAGATAACAGAGAGCAGTTGACAGGCGACAGGCGACAGGTTGCAGGCGACAGGTTTTCTCGTCCCCTGTCCCCTGCAACCGGTACCCTGCCGCCTGTTTTTGATCCCGATGATTTTCTCAGACGTCTGGGCGGAAATAAGACATCTTTAAAAAACTTTGTAAAAGACCTTCCCTATCATATCTCAAAAGAAATTCAGAAACTGAAAACCGCCCTGAATGAAAAAGATGCGGTAAAAATAAGTTTTTATGCCCATACGCTCAAAGGCTTATGCGCCAATGCCTCAGCCTACAGGATGTCAGATGCCGCTCATCAAATTGAAATTATAGGAAAAGAAGGCAGAACAGACATTGAAGGCTCATTAGCGGCGCTGGAGCATGAATTTGAGATGCTTCAGTCCGCAGTGTCTGAGATGTTTCCTGAAATTTTCAGAGATTCAAAAGAAATCCGATACAGTGAGACCGATGAAATTATCCCGGAAAACATGAGATCACTTCTGCCGGAAATGATCCGCAGACTGAAAGATGAGGCAGTTCCGAGGTGGAACGAACTTAAAGAGGCATTTTTCATTAACGATCTGGAGGTGTTTGCATCAGATTTAAAGAAGATCGCCGATGAATATCATTCGGATATTTTAACCGGTTACGCCCGAAAATTAGATAAAGCCGCTCAACATTATGAAATTGAGGAGATGGAAAAACTTCTGAAAAAATTTGCGGAACTAATTGATAAAATCAAAGATTTCTCGCTGCGCTCGAAATGACATAAGGACTCGGAATGACATAACTCGCTGCGCCCGAAATGACATAAGGACTCGGAATGACAGCGCCGGGCGGACAAAAGACTTTATCGGAAATAAAAAAAGGTTCTCGCAAAGAGCGCAAAGAAAAAATATCAGGCTTATGAAAGAAACTGAGTATTTTAAAAAAACTCAGTTTCTTAACTCTT